>BBFS01000004.1 GCA_001313365.1 Paenarthrobacter nitroguajacolicus JCM 14115 | reverse complement strand
ATGGATTCTTCGCACGGCGCTGGAGCAAGTCCAGCAGGGCGTAGACCGAATTCTTGAACTCTGGCGTCTGAATCAGTTCGGTGAGCGCTTCGATCTCGAGTCCGGAGGCCTCAGCCTGATCCAAGGTTCGGCACCGCTCGAGGAGTTCCAGCACGCGTGGCGGCGCGGGTTTGTTGCTTGCATTCCGAGCCGCCAGGAAATCATGCCCCCGCGCCGAGGGCGGCGTCCCATTCGCGGTCAGCGCCGTATGCCTTTACACTGCGACGGGACGCCAGCGCCTTGTGGACGTGCCTGTCGGGCCCAATGATCGACCTCGCCCAAGAAAGAGACTCAGCGAGGAAATCCTGTGGGTCATAGATTGCATCGGCAATCCCCCCCAATTCCTGAGCAATGGCGCCGCTGAGGGTCTTGTTATGGCTGAGTGCGTTTTCAATCATGATTTTGACGGCATTGCGCGGGCCGATCAGCCGTGGCAGCCGGTATACCCCCCCGCCCCCCCAGCCAGGGACGAGCCCCCCCAAATACGCCTCCGGCAAAGCGATCCCATTCGCTGTTGATGAGACAGTGCGGTAGTCGGCGGCCAGGGCGATCTCCAGACCGCCGCCGATGGCTGCGCCGTTGATAAAGGCGAAGGTTGGTACCGGAATGGCTGCGAGGACCCCCAAAAACTTCGTGTCCCAGGGCGGCAATGTGGCGGGCAGATTGTGCGTCGGTGACGTTTCGCATGGCTGTCAGGTCCGCGCCGGCTACGAAGGTTCGCCCCCCCTGGCCCGTGATGCCAACGGCAACAAATTCTCCGACCGTGGCACGATCACTGACGTTACGCAGGAGATTGCCGAGTTCATTCAGGGATTCAGGGCTGAAAGTAGCTGGCTTTCGACCACGGCCGGTCAGCGTGATCAATGCGAAGGTGCCCAGCCCGGGCATCTCAAGTGTTTCCAGTGATGAAAATGATGTGCTCTCACTACTGGCTTGGGTTTCAGAGGCTGTCGTGTTCACCGGACGGCCTTGAGAATCAGAGCCTCGCCCTGTCCGCCACCGCCGCAGAGGGCGACGATGCCTGTCCCACCTCCGGCGCGCTGGAGGGCCAGCGCCTGATGCAATACGAGCCGGGCGCCCGATGCGCCGACCGGATGCCCGAGGGCAATGGCTCCGCCATCGGCGTTGATCCGGTCTGTGGGGACGCCAAGGTCGTTAGCCGACTGGATGAGGACGGAAGCAAAGGCCTCATTGATCTCGATTAGATCCAGGTCTTCAACACCGAGGCCTTCACGCTTGAGCGCAGCTTCGATGGCCTTCGACGGCTGCGAATGCAGGGACCGTCGGGGCCGGCGGTCTGACCGTGCGCTCCGATCTCAGCAATCCATTCCAGTCCGGCGGCTATTGCCACGGCTTTGCTGGCAATGACGACGGCGGCCGCGCCGTCTGAGAGTGGTGATGCTGAGCCCGCGGTGACGGTGGCATCCTCAGCGCTCGAAAAGGCGGGCTTAAGTGCAGACAGCGTCTCCGCCGTTGTCTCGGCCCGGATGCCCTCGTCTGCGCTGATTGTCAAGGACGGCCCTTTGCGCTGTGCGACGATGACGGGGGGGGCGATTTCGGCGTCAAAGATCCCGGCGGCACGGGCGGCTTCGGCACGTTGGTGGGAACGGGCGGCCACCTCGTCCTGCTCCTCGCGGCTGATGCCCCCGGGTGGCGTTCCCGGCGTCGGTGGCGGCACCCATCAGTCGCCGCTGAATGGATCCTGTAACCCGTCGTGGTTCAGGGAATCAACCATTGACGTGTCCCCCCCGATAGCGACGCCGGAGCGAACGCCCTTGACCAGATGGGGGGGGCGTTCGTCATGGATTCCTGTCCGGCCGCAACTACAATGTCAGCCTCCCCAGCTCGGATCATACGCGCCGCGTCGATCACGGCTGTCAGTCCCGAAAGGCAGAGTTTGTTGACGGTAACAGTGGGGGGGACGTCCCAGCCGATACCGGCGCCAAGGCTTGCCTGCCGAGCCGGGCCCTGGCCCGCACCAGCCTGGATGACCTGCCCGACAATGACCGCGTCGATCTGCTCAGGAGCAACGCCTGCACGTTCCAAGGCTGTCCGGATGGCGTGTGCACCGAGGTCGCTGGAAGACAGCGTGGATAGGCTGCCGCGAAAACGCCCGAACGGTGTTCGTGCGCCGGACAAGATAACGGGAGTTCTACTATCTGAGTTCATGGGTTTGCCCTTTCAGGAAGGCTACGGAAGATGGACCAGCAATAGGCAGGTGCAGGCGTGACGAGGTGCCAGATCAGTTAAAGGCTGAGATGCCGGTGATGGAGCGACCAATGATCAGCGCTTGAACAGTCTCCGTGCCTCATAAGTGTGGATGGCCTCGATATCGGCCATGTGCCGAGCAACGCGTTGGTAAGGAGGATGCCATTGCCGCCAAGCAGGTCGCGGGCGTTGGCCGCGATCGAGCGTGCAGTTCGGGTGCACGTATATTTTGCCAGTGACGCCTGCATGGGAGTGAGGTTCCCCCGATTCTTCCAGACGGGTCATCTGGACCACTATCAGCTGCATCGTGGCCAGTTCTGACAGCATTCTGGCCAGGCGTTCCTGAACGATCTGCGAGGCGGCCAAGGGGCGGCCGAATTGAACGCGCTGCGCCGCATACTGCACGGCGGTCTCGTAGCAGCCGTGGCATGACCGACGGCGGACCAGGCCACCCCCCGAGCCGGGTAGCAAGTAGCACCCGGGTTGTGTCTTTGAAAGAGTTGGCACCCGGCAGAACGTTCTCCGCTGGGACAAAGACGTTCTCCAGCCGGATATGTGCCTGCCAGATGGCGCGCAGGGAGGACTTTCCTTGGATGGTTGTGGCACAATACCCCGGGGGGGAGTCCTGGGGTACTAGATAGCCGTGCACCTGTCCGTCCTCGGCGCGGGCCCAAACTACCGTGGTGCCGCCCACGGAACCGTTACCGATCCACTTCTTTTCCCCCCCATTCAGCAGGAAGCCGCCTGCCGTTGCCACGGCGGTGGTTTCCAGGGCCACTGAGTCCGACCCGTGGGTAGCTCAGTCAATGCAAACGCGCCATACTCATCGCCGCAGGCCATAGGTGTAAGCAGCCGCCGCTTCTGCTCCTCGGAGCCGCACATCGCCACCGAACGCAGCGCCAGGCCGCCCTGGACTGCGACGACTGTACCCATCGAGCCATCACCACGCTAATCTCCATATTCACTAAGCCCGCGGCCATCGTGGACATGGGGGCAAAACCCTCCACCTGGAGCCGTCGCGCAAAAGATCAAGCTCGCCAAGCCGCTTCAGCAGATGAAGCGGGTATTCACCACGTTCCAATGCCCGGCAATCACCGGCAGCACCTCGTCCTGGACGAACGCGCGGGCCCGGTCCCGGTAAGACCGGTCTTCTGAACTCAGATTGCCGAACACTCCCGCCGGGTCCGGGTCCAAGGATTGCGTCAGGAGGTAGGAGGGCTCAACGGTACCGACAGGAAAGCCTTCCGGCACATCTGTAATGTCGGGCGTTGAGGCGGAGGCCGAGATTGTCATCGAGCAGTCCTTAAGATTCCATAGATTTCCCAGTTGGCCGGGAACTCGTGGCTGACCCACGTGGATTTAAGAATGCATGACACTGCATCTCACGTCAGTGACCTAAGTTGCAGATCTTGTTGTCGGTTATTGCAGCGCGTCCCGTACGGTATCAAGGACCTGCTCAGTGCCTGTCCCCTGTTCAAAGAGGGTAACGAGGACAGCAGGACGCTCCTAACCCGCCGAACGGATCAAGGAAGTCCCGTCGGAAGGCCCGCTCCCGGATCATCGCCATCCGGGATTCTGGTGACGTTCACCGCGGTGGTCATAGCGGAAGATCCCTTGAACGAGAACAGAATCGGCGCAACGCTGCGCATCGACTTGCCTTGCGAACCGGGAAGGAAACCCTCTACGCAAGCACCGTGGCCACTACCTGACCAGCGACACGACCCCCCACATCCGTCGTCTTCGCCGTCGACACCAAGCGACGCTTCTTGCCCAGGACAGACCGGGCCGCTTGCCAGCATCATTGCGGCCCACTGCGGTGCTCGCCGAACAGGGCATCACGATCCGGGACGGACTATTCGTCGGTGACGCATCCTTCTCCCCCCCTATGACGGCGACCCCGTTACCAGCGTCGCCTTGCCAGTCAACTCCAACCCGATCAGCGCGATAAAACGCCGAACTCATCTACCGCGACAGCTTCGTTTGACCCACGACAGCATCACTTCTCAACCGCCAGCCCGGCAGCAGCCCAAGCGGTCGCATCGAACACCGCATAGAAGCCCTCGCATCCAAACCAACCAGCACCGCGCTACACCAAAGCAGGAAACTCTGGGCGAACATGGTCGACTCCAAGAGCTTCCCGAGCGATGACGACTGCCACACCTCGTCTCGAGCTTGCAGTTCCTGCCGACCCGCGACAAGCTCATCGCGGACATCCCAGGTGTGAAGTACCGCACATGCAGAACATCCTGTTCGCCCAAACTCAAGAGGCGCTGGCGTGGTCACGCACCAGTGCGCACAGCAACTTCTCTCTTGCACGCCGACCAAGAGAGAAATGAGCCTCATCAGGTACGTTGTGGGGGGGTTGCTGGCCCTACTCGAATGCTCCGGCCGGAAGCCGTCTGCAATGTAAGCCGAAGCCACCTGCATCGGCACAGTCTGCACGTGGCACCGGGCCATCCTCGAGGCTCACGCGGCACCCGCGGCGGCAGGCAACGAAGCAGCCCCCGCAGATTTCGGCACCAACCCTGCGGGGGGGGCTGCTCGTTCGTTACTTGTTACTGTTCCTGGCCGGGCAAGCCCTCGTATGCGAGGTTGCCAGTCTCAAGGTTCTTGTCGATGAGGTTTGTCAGTTCGTTCAGGAAGTCTTCGCGTTTGTTGACTACGTGGTCGAGGGCGGAGTCGACGTTGTCTTTAGTGATGGCAGCCATCTTGTAAGTGCCGTGGTTGTTGACTTCCTCGCCTCGGGCGATTTTTGCTGCGACCGCGAGTCCTGCGGCTAGTTCGACGGTGCCGTTTTGAAGGGACGTGCCGATGAAGTCGCCGTTCCTGACGGCGTTAAGCCATCCTGAATGCCGTCAATGCCGACGATGGGGACGTTGGTGATGCCGGCCTCGCGAAGGGCTTGGAGAGCGCCGAGGCCCATGTCGTCGTTTTCGGCGATCACTCCGTCGATTTCGGTTCCGAAGGCCGAGATCCAGTTCTTCATTTTGTTGACCGCTTCTTCGCGGCTCCAGTTGGCGGTGTCCTTGGCGAGCACCTGGACGTTCGGGTTCTTCTTCAGCACGGACTCGATACCCGAGTAGCGGTCAATCTGTGCTGACTGGCCGAGTGGTCCTTCGAGGATGACGACCTTGCCTTTGTTGCCCAGTTGCTTCATCATCATCTCGGCTTCCTGGCGCCCGCTGCGACATCGTCGGGTTGGACGCTGCCTGAGAGATCAGGGTTTTTGAGGCTGGCGTTGACGTCCAGGATCGGAATATTCGCTGCCTTTGCTGCAGCTACCTGCGGCTGGAGCGAGTCCTGCTGAACAGGGACGATCAGGATGGCGTCGACCTTCGCGCTGACATACTGGTCGATCTGGCTTGCCTGGGTGCTGACGTCGTTGTTTGCTGAGTTCCAGAGGACTTCGATGTTGTTTTCTTTCGCATACCGGTCGATGCCTTCCTTCCCTGCGGTGATGAAGGAGGACATGTTGTAGACGCTGACGCCGACCCGTACTGGTTTCTTGCCTCCTTCGCTGGCAGCGTTTTGGGCACTGGGGTCGCCGGCGCCGCATGCTCCCAGGGTCAGGGCCAGGGCTCCGGTGGCGGCCACGGCGGTTCCGCGGCGAATAAGCTGGCTAATCTTCATTGATTGGTTTCTCCTTATGGCTTGCCTGTTGGTGGTGGTGTAGCGGTGTGGTCAGGTTCGGCGTTTGCTGGCCCATACGTCGATCGCGACTGCGGTGACGATGAGCACGCCTTTGATGACGTCCTGCCAGTAGCGGGGGGGACGGTGAGGATGTCCAGGCCGTTGTTGAGGGTCTGGATGAGCAGGAGGCCCAGGACTGTGCCCCCAGATGGTGCCGCGTCCGCCCATGAGGCTTGCCCCCCCGCCGATGACGACGGCGGCGATGGCGTCCAGTTCGTAGCCTGGCCCAGGGTCGGTGAGCCGCTGATGACGCGGGATGAGAGCATGATTCCGGAGAGGCCGGCCAGGCGCCGCTGATGGCGTAGACGCTGAAGAGAACGCGCCCGGTTTTCACGCCGGCGATCTCGGAGGCGAGCCTGTTGCCGCCCACGGCGTAGATTCTCAGGCCGTAGGTGGTGCGGCGCATCATCAGCCCGAAACCCACGATGCCCAGGATCATGAGCAGAACGGGGGATGGTCAGGCCCAGGATCTGGGTGTTGGCGACTTGACCGAAGGCTGTCGGAAGTCCGTTGATGGGGGCGCCGTTACCGACGACGAAGGCCAGTCCGGAGGCCAGGGTCAGCATTCCCAGTGTGGCGATGAAGGGTGGGACGTTGATCAGTGAGATGACGGCACCGTTGATGCTGCCGGCTATGAGCGACGAGTACTGCGACGAGGACGGAGAGCCAGACCTGGTCCGGGAAGGACTTGGCGAACAGGGCGCCGGACATGGCGCTGACGGCGATGACGCTGCCTACGGACAAGTCGATGCCGCCGGTGAGGATGACGAGCGTTTGTCCCAAGGCGATCAGAGCGAATGGAGCTGCCGCGATGAGGATCGTTGTGACGTTATCGACCGTGCCGAACCGCGCACTGCGGTAGAGGAAAAAGGCGATCACGAGCAGCATGACGATGACCATCGCGTAGCGGATGGCTAGGTTTTGGAACCATTCACGCGAGAAGCGCTGGGTGGTTGGATTAGCTGGGGCTGGAGCTGTAGTGGTGGTCGACATCGTTGTTTTCCTCTGGGGATTTACTGGGTCAGGCCGCTGGCGAGCCGGAAAATCTTTTCCTGCACGTCGGATCGGTCAAGGTCTTCACGGCTGAGTTCGCCGGCTACTTCCCCCCCGCCCCGCATGACGAGGCGCGGTGGGACAGGCTGAGTACTTCGGGCATGTCGCTGGAGGCCATCAGGACGGCCATGCCTTGGGAGGCGAGCTCTACGATGATGCGGTAGATCTCGCTGCGGGCTCCGACATCGACTCCTCTGGTGGGCTCATCCAGGAGCAGGACGTCGACGGGACCGGTGAGCCAGCGTGCCAGGACGACTTTTTGTTGATTGCCGCCGGAGAGGGTTTCCATCGGCTGGCCCAGGCCCCGGCTGCGCAGCCGCACCGAGTCGGTTGCCTTTTGTACTGCCGCGCGGCGGGCGCCCTGCTTCAAGAACCCCCCCGCTGTGGAGTAGTGGGAAAGCCGGGGGGGCAGGCTTCCGTTGTCCAGGACGTCCATCGACAGGATCGCCCCGGACCCCTTCCGGTCTTCGGGGACGATGGCGATCCTTGCATCGATCGCAGCCGAGGGAGAGTGCTTTTTGACGGATTTGCCTAGGACCCGGACCTCGCCACCCATCGTGCGGCGCATGCCGAAGATGGTTTCGAGCAGTTCGGTCCGTCCTGCTCCAACGAGTCCGGCCAGACCGACGATTTCGCCGCGACGGACTGAAACCGACACCGGACCCCCTGCTCCATTGACGTACAGGCCGTCGACCTCCAGCACGGTTTCCTCAGCCGGGGGGGTGTTGCGTTCGGGAAACAGGTCTTCGAGTTCGCGGCCGATCATGGCCGTGACGATGTCGTCGTCGCTGAGCTCGGCCAGGGGGGGTTTGTCCAGGACCAGGCCGCCGTCGCGGAGGACGATTACCCGGTCGGCCACCGCGCGGATTTCCTCCATCTTGTGGGTGGTGAAGAGCAGCGCCACCCCCCCGCGGTCGCGCAGATGGCGCATCACCGAGATCAGTCGTTCGACTTCGCGTTCAGCGATGGCGCTGGAGGGTTCATCGAGCAGGATGGTTCTGGCGCCGGTGTTGGTGGCCTTGATGATCTCGATGATCTGCCGGAGGCCGACCGGCAGGCTGCCCATCCTGGTGGCCGGATCGATATCGAGGCCGAACACTTCCAGGTTCTTTCGGGCCTCCTCGATCATCTTCTTGCGCTGGAGACCGAACGGTCCCCCTGATTTCACGACCGATGAAGATGTTTTCGTAGACGCTGAGATCCATGACGGACGCCAGCTCCTGGGGGGGGACGATGCTCACGCCCAGCCTGTGAGAGGCCTGGGCGTTGCCGGCGGGAAGGTCCTGTCCCTGGACGAGGACACTTCCGGCGTCAGGGCGGTACTGTCCCGATGCGATTTTCATCAGCGTCGATTTGCCGGCACCGTTTTCGCCGGTAAGGGCGGTGATGGTTCCGGGAAAGAGCTGCAGGGACACGTCCTTCAGCACGGGCACGCCGCCGAAGGACTTCTTGATGTTGAGGCACTCGAGGCTTACGGGGCTGCTCAGGCCTGCCTCGGGGGCCTCATCTGACCTGTGACTCGTCGTTGGGCTGGTCATCTTGGTTCTTTCCGCTCCAAGCGCCATCGCCCGGAGCTGATCCATTTCACAGTGATTTCCGGTGGTCCGGATGGAGGGGGGGCCGGATAGGCCTCCTCGTTGAAGGGAGAGGGTGCTCGTGGAGCGTTCTCTCCGCTGGGGGGGCATGCCCTTGCGGCCTGCCCCCCCAGCGGGAGTTCTTTGTGCTAGGCCTGGGTGCCGGTGGGTTGCTTCCCGTAGCTGAGGAAGCCGGCAACGACCCGCTCCATCTCATCTGCCGGGAGAAGCGCCGGTTCCCCCGACGCTCCGGGCTCTGAGCCAGACGTCGCACAACCATTCGAGCTGGCGGGCGCGGTCGTAGGCTTCTGGAGGTTCTCCCCGATGCAGATGGTCCCGTGGTGCTTCATGACCGCACCCGTGCTTTCGCTCAGCGCGTTGGACACGTTGTTCACCAGCGCTTCGGTGCCGTAGGTCGCGTACGGGGCAACCGCAACGGACCCTCCGAACATCGCCAGCTGGTAATGCACCGGCGGGACCTCGTCCTGCAGCAGTGAAAGGGCCGTCGCCGCAGTGGAGTGGGTGTGCACGACCGCTTTCGCGTCGTGACGTGCGTAGCACATCAGGTGCAGGGGCATTTCAACGGTGGGGGGGTTGAGGCGCCCGTCGACCCTATCGCCGTCCAGGGTGACTACGACAATGTCTTCGGCGGTCATGGTGTCGTAATCGGTTCCGCTGGGGGGGTAAGCAGAACGTGGTCCCCGACCCGGCGGGAGATGTTCCCCCGACGTTCCGACCACGAGCCGGTCGCGAACCATGCGTTGGGCAAGGTCTACTACGGATTGGCGCTCTTCGGCCAGCATTACATTGCTCATGCTGTCAGCGCCGGGTCGAGGAGGTACTTGGCACCCTTACCCTGGGCCATGTCTTCGAGGCTTTCGACGAGGGCTTCGAGCGGTCGCGTCTCGGAGATGAGCGTTTCACCGTCAAGGTCCCCCGGAGCTGAGCAGGTCAAGGGCGACCTTTGTGTATTCAGGCGTGTGGTGGAAGACGCCCTTGAGCGTGTACTCGCTGTAGTGCATCGCCACGGCGTCCACGGAGAAGCGGGAGCCGGCTTTCGGGCCGCCGAACAGGACGGCTGTGCCGCCCGGGCGCAGGCATTCCACCGTCTGCTCCCAGACTTCGGGAAGCCCGACGGCCTCGATGGCGACGTCGACTCCTCGCTTGCCGTCGGTGAGCTCGCGGACGGCAGCCGAACGGTCAGCGGTGGTGGCGAGATCCGTGAGGTCCAGGACCTGGCCGGCACCGGCTTCCTTGGCCTGTTGCAGGCGCACAGCGGAACGGTCGGTGGCGATCACGTTTGCTCCCCGCAAGCGGGAAAGCTTGATGAACATAAGCCCGATGGGCCCGCAGCCGTTGACGACGATCGTGTCTCCGAGCTGCATTCCGGTTTCAGCCATGCCGTGGACGACGGTGGCGAGGGGCTCCAAGGGGGGGGCAGCGGAGGCGAAGCTTACCGAATCGGGAAGGTGGAACGTGTTCCGTGCAACGATTGCCGCGGGAATGACCACCTGCTCAGCGAAGGCACCGTTGAGGAACTCAAGGTTTTCACACAGGCTGGGGGGGCGCTGCTTCGTGCAGGCCCAGCAGCGCCCGCACGGTGCCGTGTTGGCGGCGACGACTCGCTGGCCGACTTCAAAGCCTTCGACGCCAGTGCCGACGGCTTCCACAACCCCCCCGGCGAACTCATGGCCGAATCGGGCCGGGAGGACCGGGAAGAGCTTGGGGTGGCCCCCCCGGCGGTAGGACTTGAGGTCTGTTCCACAGGTGGCTGCGGCGTGGACGTTGACCGAGATTTCGCCCGGGCCGGGTGTGGGGGCGCTCGATTTCCTCGATCGCGAGTTTCCCTGGGCCGCGAAAGATTGCCGCGCGCATGGTGTTCATGGTGTTAGTTCTCCTGACTGACGGAATAGGTGTTGGGAAGCCCCAGCAAAGGTGGGGGGGCCGTAATGTCCTCTGGAAGAACGTCAACGACGTTGACTTCCGGGGGGGAAAGCTGCCGAAGTTCTTCCAGGTGAGCTTCCGAGATGCCGCTGTCGGTGACAACGACGTCAAAGTTGTCGATGGAACGACGCGGTATGACGCGCGCTGGTCGAACTTCGAGGAATCGATCATCAGGATCCGGGTCTCGCCGATTTCCGACAGCATCTTCTTGCGCCGGGCCGTATCGGGCGAGGGATGCAGCAGCCATCCTTGTGCACGGAGGCAGCGGAGAGGATGGACACGTCCGCGTTCAGGAGGGCGAGCTGGTCAATGACCGCCGGGCCGTCGAACGAGTCCAGATTCCGGTCATACTGGCCGCCCAGGGACACGAGGTCGATGTCGGGGTCAGCGGCTGCTGCGTTGATGGCCGGCAGGAAATTCGTGATGAGCGTCATCGGGTGAAGGCTGCCGAAATACGGCAGCAGAGCAGCCGTCGTGGTGGAATCCTCCATCGCGATCGTCATGCCCGGACGCAGGTAAGCCATTACGCCCCTGGCAATCGCCCGTTTTTGTGCCGTGTTCTGGCGGTACCGCAGAGCCACGTTGCGCTCATGAAGACGCAGGCCACCGGCACGGGCGCGCCCCCCCGGGTCTTCTCCAGCCACCCCCCTCAGCGGACAGAGCATCCAGGTCGCGGTGAATGGTCATCAGGCTAACGCCAAACCGTTCGGCCAGTTCTTCGTTGCGTACAGCCCCCCCGGACTCCCGCACGTACAGGGCTATCTGTTCGCGGCGCCGGCTCGGAATATCAGGTCCCATCTCAACTCCTCGTTGAATCTCGTGGAAACAGACTAACCTCAAAAACATAACAAAAACAACAGTTGACTTGTTAAGTTTGTTGGAGTCATGATGTTAGTCACTACTTTCGCGAGAGCGACATGCATTCGAAGGCGAGGCTCCACATGCTCCCCCCCAACCACCGCCGAACAGCACGAGGTGGTCATCGCGATTGACTGCTCCACGACAGCCAGCAAGGCGGTCGCAGTTGATGCGCAAGGCAACACCGTCGCCACGGGACGTGGCTACCTAACACTCAGTAACCCGGCACCGGGCGAATACGAACAATCCGCCGAAGAATGGTGGCAGGCTACGGAACAGGCGATCAAGCTGTAACTGCCGTCCTGGGCTCCACGAGAATCCGTGCGCTAGCCATTACCTGCCAGCGTGAGACCTTTGTCTGCCTGAGCGGTGAACAGCCGATCCGGCCGGCCATGGTCTGGATGGACTCCCGGGCAAAGAACGAGGTCCGCGACCTGGGCAACGACCGGGTCCACGCGATTTCCGGCCGGCCAACCGACACCACGCCCAGCTTCTACAAGCTGGCCTGCTGCGCCGCCACGAACCGGTGACCCTGGACTCCGCAGACAGGATCGGCGATGTCTCCGCGTACCTGAACCTGCGCCTGACCGGTCAGTGGGCCTCCAGCCGGGCAAGTGCTGACTGCACCGGCATGATGGACATGGTGCTCGGCACCTGGTCCCGGGAGTTGTGCACCACAGTTGGCGTGCCGATCGACAAGCTGCCCCCCCGCATCGTCGACCCCCCCGGCGCTGCCATTGGTCTGGTTACCGATGAGGTCGCCGCTGAACTTGGACTGCCCGCAGGGCTCCCGGTCATCGCGGCCGCAGGAGACGGACAATGCGCCGCCGTCGGAGCAGGTGTCATCGCACCGGGAAGCGTCTACCTGAACATGGGCACCGCAGAGGTATGCGGCACCATCTCAGAGGACTACGTCTGGGACCGTGACTACAGGACTGTCGTAGCCGCCAGCGGCAACGGGTACCTGCTGGAAGCCTTTCTGTCATCCGGAACTTACCTGATCAATTGGTTCCTGGACAGCTTCGGGTCCGGCACACCGGCCTCTGAACAGATCGCCGATCTGGAAGCCGCCCTCACCGACATCGGCCCGGGAGCCGAGGGGGGGCTCCTCGCCCTTCCGTACTGGCACGGCGCCCAAACCCCCATACTGGGACAGCGCAGCCCGGGGGGTGCGGTCATCGGCTGGACCGGAACCCACACCAAGGCCCACTTCTACAGGGCCATCCTCGAAGGCGTCGCCTTCGAGGTGAAGCTGCAGGTGGAAGGACTCACCCGCGCGGTAGCGGACAAACCCACCGAACTCCTCGTCACCGGAGGCGGTTCCAGAAGCCCCCCCATCTGGCACAGATTGTCGCCGACGTCCTCGGCAGAGAGCTCATCCTGTGCAAGGCGCCGGAGACGACAGCGCTGGGCGCCGCCATGTTCGCTGCAGTGGCCGTGGGAATCCATGCCGACCTGCCTGCAGCTGCGGCCGCCATGTCCCGACGAGGTGACACCGTACGTCCGAATCCAGCCGCCGAAGCAAAATACGCGCAGCTGTGGAAGGTTTACCAGAACCTCTACGAAACCCTCGCACCGGTGTACAAGGCACTGGACGCGGTCCCCCCCGCTGACCGCAAGACGCAATCACCCAAACCCGAAACAAGCCAGGCGTGCCCGCAGGAGGCCTTCACCTCGCACGCCTGCTCCCACCCCGAAGGAAAAACGTGTCCGTTTCCACTGCCGCCAAAGCGGCGCACCCTCTCTGGGAGCGCCTGGGCATCCCCCCCAAACCCCCCCTGATCCTCGGCTACCTCGGCGTCCTCCTGTTCATGATCGGGGGGGACGGCGTCGAATCGAACTATCTCACCCCCCCGTTCCTCCAGGACCACAACGGCATGGACGTGCAGCGCGTGGGCCTCCTGGTGACCGTCTACGGAATCGTCGTCGCCGTCTCATCCTGGCTCGCCGCCGCGTTCTCGGACCTTTGCCCAACGCGTCATGCTGATCGGCGCCACCGGCTGGATAGTTTTCGAAGTCATCTTCCTGGCCTTCGGCGTGGCAGTGAACAACGAAACCGTCATCTTCCTCGCCTACGCCGCCCGAGGCATGGGATACCCCCCTGTTTGCCTTCGGTTTCCTCGTATGGATTGCAGCGGTTGCCGACCGCGCCCGCCTGGCCACCGCAATCGGCTGGTTCTACGTCTCCTTCACCGCCGGCTTCCCACTCTCGGCGCACTGATCGCAAACGGATCAATCCCCGTGCTCGGCCCCCTCAACACCCTCTGGCTTTCCCTAGGCCTTGTGGTTGCAGGTTCGCTTGTCGCCCTGCTCGGGCTCCGCGAGAAGACCGGAAGCCGGCCATTGGTCCGCTCCGGCGACAAGGCCTTTGGCACGCTCAGTCTCGGGCTGAAACTCATGGCCCGACGTCCGAAGGTGCTGTGCGCATCAGTCATCAGGATGCTTAACACTGCCCCCCCGCAGTACGGCTCGTTCGTCTTCTTCCCGGTCCTTTTTGCCGACCGGTTCAACTTCGGCCTTAGCGGCTGGCTGCTCCTCACAACGATCATCTATGCCGCCAACATCCCCCCCTTCAACGTCATTTTCGGCATGCTCGGAGACCGGATCGGCTGGCGCAACACAGTCCGATGGTTCGGTGCAGTATTCAGCGGCGTAAGCCTGCTCGCACTGTATTACCTCCCCGTGTGGACCGGCTCCTACCCTCTGGCGGTCCTCGCCGGCATCGCTTCGGCATCGCACTTGCAGGCTTCGTTCCCCCCCTCTCCGCACTGACAGCAGGTCTTGAACCCGGCCACCCCCCCGGCGCAGTCATGTCCGCCTACAACATAGGAATGGGCGCCTCAGTCGCCGTAGGTCCCCTGCTAGTCGCACTGTTGTACGACTCACTCGGACAGGAAGGAATGGTCTGGCTCTTCGCAGGCTGCTACGGCCTTGCCGCACTACTTACCCTGGCCTTCCGCCCAACCGATGAACGCTCACGAACGGGCAACAAGACCCGATCCGAAGAAAAGAACCTGGTCCCTGCATCGCCAGCATGAGGCACCTCAAAACCGGTGGCTAAGTAGCCAAAAATGAGGCCACATATGCGCCCGGCTGGAGCATCCAGCCGGGCGCATGGTCATTCGCCGCTAGACATGCCACATGTCAGTTGGAACTACACCCCCACCCTTACGTCAGGCGGGTGGCCAAGGGCGGTCAGAATAGGGTCCCAAAGCAGTTCCTACACGCATCTGCCGAACAGTCTTAGATTCATATCTGACAGCCGGCCCCGCCCGAAAGGAGCTGCCCGGAAAGGGTGCTTCGGCAATTGCGCAACAGGCTGCTGCGCAATCGCGTTATTGGCTCAATCACCGCGAAAGACCTCTCGTGCGATGACAGCGAACTACGACGCTTCCGATACCTCCAACCGCTTGCGCAACATCTTGGCCACTTGTGTCCAAAAGCCACGTTGCTGACAGTCAGGCATCCGCGTCGCCACCAGTAGGCCTGTCTGACCGCCACCGACCATCTCCTTCCATCACACCTCTGGCATCCAAGGCCAACTGACCAGGGAATCATGATGGTTGTGCTTGCAAACCACATGAACTGGTGTGAGCAAGCAGACCTCCGAACAGCGAACACATTGCGATACTGGAAACGGCGCCAACCGCATAGACCGCCTCCTTACAGAGCTGCGATCTCAGTCCTCGGAACTCGAACGTCTCCACGCCATCTACGAAGAGCTGGAAACCAGAAACGGTCTCCTGCATAACGAAGTCCTTCGCCTAAAGCGCGCCCAGCGAACGAACGTCCAAGACTTCGCCCGAGTGGCAGCTGTCTTGCTCCAAATTTCGCGCGCAAAAGGCATCGCACTCGATTCAGTGACACTCGACATTCTCCGTCGTCGAGGCTGGCTGCCCACCAGGAATCGCGCGGGAGTACGGCCGTGACGATGTCCATAGCCAGGCTCTCCGTACGGTCAGGGCTCAAGTACCTGTTCAAGTCAACGATGTTGGACGACTTCTCCCCTACTCCCCCCCAGACACCATCAGCTATTACATGAAGACGGGAACGCCCCCAAGGACGTTGGTTGGGAAACGGCTCCAAGGGATCGCCAGAGAAGCCGGAGATAAGGTCACGGAATCCGATGCACGTGCCATTTTCCAAGACGCGACCCACCCTGACAGCAACCAACCGCTGGGGGGGAGGGCCCACGGGCAGCGACCGATCGGCCAAGAGGCCAGTAACCACAATGCGGCGAAGCACGCCGTCGCCGGGTTCGACCTCACGTTCAGCGTCCCGAAGTCCGTCTCCACGCTGTGGGCCCTCAGCCCCCCGCCCTGTCCAAGAGCAAATACTAGACACTCACCACGAGGCCGTCGAAGCAACACTGGCCTGGATGGAAGAGCAGGTCATCAACACCAGGTCCGGGCGAAACGGAGTAGCGCACGTCGGCACCAGAGGAATCATTGCCGCAGCATTCGACCACTGGGAATCTCGCACCGGTGACCCTCAGCTCCACACTCACCTTGTCATCGCCAACCGGGTTCAGCGTGTCACGGACGGCGCCTGGGCCACGTTGGACTCCCGCACTCTATACAAAGCCGTCGTAGCCGCCAGCGAGCATTACAACGGACTCCTCTTCGATGCCTTGCGCACCAGCATCGGCACAGAAACCGACATCCGAGCCCCCCCAGCGCAGAACACACACAACCCAAGCCAGCAACTCAGTGGCATCGCTGAGGCCCTCATTCGCGAGTTCTCCAACCGCTCAAGGCTCATCGACATCGAAACCGATCGCCTGGTCGAACAGTGGACCACGGAACACCGAACGCCACCGACGGCGACAACCACCGTCAGATTGCGCCAGCAAGCCACACTCTCGACTCGAACTCCTAAAGATGCTTCGCCTGCACCTCTGCGACTGCTTTCCGCACAGTGGCGGGCCAGAGCAATGGCTCAGGGTTTCGATCCCGAATCAGTCGTGGCGTCCACCATTCGGCGCTCCCGCTCACGCCCCCTTCAGCGTTGGTGATTTCGCCCCCCCGGACTGGATTACCGCCGTCGGGCTTGTTACCCGGCAGCATGTCGCCGCTAAACGCTCTACCTGGAATCGCTGGAACCTGATCGCCGAGGGTGAGCGTGTGTGCGCTGAGATCCGTTGCGCCTCCCCCCCGCCGACCGCAACGAGCTGATCGATGCCGTGGCCACTGCGGCAGAGCGTCAATCCGTGCCGCTCAACCAGTACCGTTACGGCGTCCCCCCCGCGGATGCCGCCGATGATCTTCGATTCGCCGGGCGCAGCGTGTTCGATTTCCCTGGGTCGCGTCTCTACACGGATGAGTCGACGCTCACCTTTGAGGACGAAGTCATGGCGGCTAAGAACGACGACGGCGGCCCGGCCGTGCCGGTCGATCTCACCTTTGAAACGCTAACGTCATACAGAAACGCCCAAGGGTTACCCCTGCACGATGACCAACTTAAGGCGCATCGGATGTCCTGCTGAGCTCCAGCAGAGTCGATGCCATCATCGGGCCGGCCGGGACCGGGAAGACGACGGCCCTTGGCGCGGTCAAAGCAGCATGGGAGGCGGCGTATGGGATGGGCAGCGTTGTTGGGCTGGCCCCCCCGGCTGCTGCGAGCGCCGAGGTTCTCGGCTCAGAGCTGCGGATGGTGGCTGAGAACGTCGCTAAGTGGCTGCACGAATCCGTTGGGTCTGGTGCGGCCGAGCGGGCAGGGCGGTTCTTCCGAGCGGACGATCGACTCCGTGTGGCGGCGGCCACCAGCGGTCCAATCGTTAGCCGCCTTCAACAAGAGGTCGCGCGGCTGTCCGCCGAGCAGTCCCAATGGCAGTTTCATCCCCCCCAACAGCTTGTGATCATCGATGAGCCTCCATGGTCTCGACTCTTCAGGTAGCAGCCTGGTCCGCCAGGCCACGGAAGCGGGAGCCAAAATTCTCTTGGTTGGCGATCCGGCCCAGCTCGATTCCATCGATGCCGGCGGTGTGCTTGGCTGGCTTGATCGGCAAGGTAAGGCAGCGCGGTTGAGCACGATCTGGCGTTTCAATGATCCGTGGGAACGTTCAGCCTCCCTCGGGCTGCGTGAGGGTCGTCCGTCTGTGCTCGCAGAGTATGAGGACCATGATCGCATTAGGCATGGCCACTACTCGGACATGGTCGACCACGCCTATTCCGACTGGCACACGGATATCCTGGCTGGCCGTCTCTCAGTCTTGATAGCGCCGGACAACGAGACCGTCCAGATGCTCAATGAACGGGCTCAAGCCGACAGGGTAAGTCTGGGTGACGTGGACGCGGAACGTACTGTGCTCCTTCGGGACGGGCTTCGAGCCGGTCGGGGCGACATCGTCATTGCTCGTCGAAATGACAGATCCGTTCGGGACGATCGAGGTGAGTTTCTTCGCAATGGGGGGCGCTGCTCGAAGTCACCGCTGTCGATAGACGCCACGGTGCTCTAAACGCGATACGAAAAGACACCGGGGGGGCTGCCCTGTCCTTGCCGAGCAGTTACGTGGAATCATCCCTGGAGCTCGGCTACGCCACCACAGCCCATCGCAGTCAAGGCCTCACTGTCGACACCGGCCACACTGTCGTGACCCCTGGGCGCCTCACGCGGGAACTGCTGTATGTCAGCATGACCCGGGGGGGCCGGCACTCCAACACTGCCTACGTCAGCGAGAACGACCCCGACGAGGACGAGATCCTGGACCCGAGCGCCCGTTCGAGCTGGCGGGTGATCCTTGGTGAGGTCCTTGCTGCTGAAGGCGCGGAGCGAACGGCTCACGAAGTACGGGACTTTGAACAGCAGCACGCCGACAGCTCGAGCGTCTGAGCCGCGAATACGATTACCTGGCTCAAATCGCTTCCGGTCTTGAACTCGCCAGGGATATCGACAGTCTTAGGCCCAGCCGCTCTGAGGAGATGCGCGAATCTCCTGCTTGGGGCGCCGCCGTCGCTGCGTGGCGACGTGCCAAGAACATCAGTCGCCTAGGAGCCCATCGGGCCTTGAACGAGGCTCTGGCTCAGATGCCAATGCGCGGGACCTGACCGCCGTTATCCACGCCCGGCTTCGCAGGTTCTGCTCGGCGATGCCCCCCCTCGCCCATCGATCCGTTGACTGAGCAGCTGCCGATAGATCGCGCAGACCTTACAGTCCTACTGGACCAAGTACGACGGCGGATTGGGAACCGTGCGTCGCACGTCGCCGACGCGGTTCTACTCGATGACCCTGAATGGGCCGCACTATTGCGAAAAGACATCGAGGCGGGTGCAGATCCGCTCGAGTCGGCCGCACTGCTTCGTGATGTGGCCGTGTACCGGGATCGGTGGGGCCTCAATAGCGCGGCACTCGCCCTTGGTGCGACTCCGGCGGACTGGGAATGGGAACAGCGAGCGCAGTGGGACCACCTACGGCAAGAAATCACCCAAGCCGCCACACCACAGCCAAAAACCAAGGGTCTCGGCAACTTCTCTGCGTTCGACTCCCCCCCAATAAGCCTGACAACCGCGGGGTGGCAGCTTTAAACTGGAAGCTGGAGCAAGTATGCATATGAACCCAGTCCTCAAGCCGAGAGTAGGAACACCCGCTCTGATCGTCGCGAGCGCAGTGACGTTCGTGATTGCCCTAATTCTGGCCGCCTTGGCCTTTACGGTTACCGGAACCGCTTGGTTGCTGCTGACCGTCGCCGCCCTAAGCGTCGTACTCATTGCCGTCTGGGGTCGACGCATTCACGGTCTGCGGCGGTGGCAATCGGAAACCCACGCTCATTGGACGCGTCTCGAAGGTCTGAAAGAGGCTAGCGGGACTACAACTGAGGTTACGGTCCTAAGCGTCGACGCACCTCAGCCGACGGGCTCTTGGGTCACCATCAGGTGGAACCGGTTCGACTACATCCAACCGGCGTGGATCGAAGCACTACCCGAGCCCATCTGGCCTGGATCCGTTCTGCTGATACGACCAGATCCAGTGCAGGTGCGACCGGGAGCTCCGTGGCCAGAGACTTACCGGATCAGCGGTGACCATATCCTGGCGTGGGCGCCGCTCGCCTAGTTGTCGCGATCGCCAACCGCTGCGGTTCAATCACTTCGTATTGGTGGCCAGCTTCTATGCCCAGAAGCCGATACCGAGAACCTACAGCGGCCGCCCCCTCCACGATTCTTGGTCCACACGCCTAACCTGCCCCGCCGGGAACCACTGAACGTGATAGTCCCGCCTGTCATCCACCCACTCAACCAGCCCAAAGCTACTCGTATATTTGATCGCCCGACCATAGATGTCCCCCCACGCGAACGAGAGGCTGACTACCAGGCTCGAGCTCAATGATCTGGCCGTCGTCAGGTTTCGGGTGGCTGTTGTCGGCGTCTATCTGCGCCATCATGCGGGCGAAAGCGGTGGAGTCTTGCTTCGGTCTCATAGCAACAAGATTAGAACATATATTCGAATGCGTATTCATGCTGAACAAAGAAGAGCCCACGCCTCAGCAATCGAGACGTGGGCACGGTACGGCGAAGGCAGGTCAGACGCTCATGTCATTCACCGGAGCTCCGCCTAAAGGGGGACGTGACCACCGGACCCTTCGTGGTCACGTTGTACGCCGGCCATCCAGTCGCCGTCGTGGCTTGTGGCCCTGTTGCCTCCACGCCCGCCTCGGGCTCCGCTACTGCTCGTGCGGAGCGTTGATACGTCGCAGTCCCAAAGCGTAGGTCGGGACCGATGGTGCCAGCGATGATCCGCCGGGCTTCACGTCGTTCCCCCCCGTCTTTGTCGTAAGCACGGAACTCAAGCTCACCTGACACTGTCACAGGGTCACCCTTCTTCAGAGAAGTAGAAGCGTTCTCCGCGAGCATCCGGAACGCTGACACGTTGTGGAAGACCGGCTCGCCATCTCGCCAGGTGCCATCTGGGTTCTGAATCCGCTGGTTTACGGCAACGCGGAGCTTCGCGTGCGGAGTACCGGATTCCCCCCCGATGGTCAGTTCGGGATCTGCGACCAGGTTCCCCCCCGCGATGGTGATGGGGATCTTTGTATTCATGATGGGTTACCTTCCTTAGTCGACGGGCTTCTCCCGACGGACATCTGTGCTTTCAGGGACCAGCAATCTCGGGACCATTCAATGAAGCATTCGGTCCAGGGACGCCGGCATACGTCGGATTGTCCGCAACGGTCCGGTCAGCACTGGCGGTAGCGAACTTTCCTCCGAACCCAGGTGGATCCGAGACGGCGAGGATCCCCTTGGTTGCTGCGGTCACCCGCCCCCAGGACCGACTTGGCGATGTCGACGCGCGACGTCGGCACCCAGCCATCTGAGGAGCTGTGCTTCAAATCGTTTTCCGCGCGGATGACAGCGTCGGCCCAGCCAGCCAGATAGGAAGCTGACTGCTGTCCACGATCAATGCCATGGGCCCGCAGGACGGTATAGCAACCGATTCGGCTTCCACTTCCGCCAAGCCGCGATGGTTCGCGCTGCTGCCATACAGTCGCCCAAGGCGGTCGTCTGGTCCGTGCAAAAGGACGTGACCTAGTTCGTGGGCAAGAACCGCTACCCGCTCCTCGTCGTTCATCCAGCACCAACTTGAATTCGACGAGCATCAAAGTCGGTATAGCCACTCGTGTAGCCCTGTTGAAATCCCGACACCTCAACCCGGAAGCTGTGTTCCTTCGCAACCTCACGCAGGGAACTCCACAGATCACCCACGTCCGCCCCCACCTTGAGCATCCGCGCGAGGCACCAGCAGCGGCGTGCCCTCCGTTTGGGTAACGTCAAAGACAGCCTGCCCGCGCCAACCTGTGATCACGTTCTTCTTGCCTCTGCTGACAGCATCATCAGGTGCAGTCTGATTCGCTGGCAGGAGCTTGCGCTGTCCGTCAGCCAGAATCAGTTCCTGCATCGAGGCCGTCCGCGGCGCGATAACCCAGAGCGCGTGTTCTCCCCCCCGCAGAACCGTTCGCCCATGCCGAGCCCACTCTTTGTAGCCGGCCACCAGAGTCGGCTCTTGGGTGCCGCGCTGTGCCATCTGCATCATCAGCAGGGCGACGTTACCTCCTGAGTACCGCCACAGGGTTGCGGAGGCGTCAAGCAGAACCTGCCAGCGCATGGGCGAATCAATGGCTTCCTCAAGTGCTGTGTGAAGTCCCCTGGTCAGGTCGGCTATGCGCTCCTCAGGTGACAGGCGAACGTTCGACGGCGGCGCGGCGGCTTCTTCAGCCCCGTTTGCGTCAGCATTCAGTTCAGATTCAGAGGCCACGACAGCATCCTTCGTGCTTCTAGACGGCCCCAAGTAGGGATCACCTATTCATGTCGAGCAAACAAAGCAACGTCATGACGGGGTCAGCTTCGAGTCTGATGGGTGCCCAGCTTCCACTCGTCGAAGTCCGGCTCGGCTGGCACGATCCTCATGACGGGTTCCTTGTGACTCTGCAACCCAACGCACCCAGCAGTCCGCGTGTGGGTTCGAAGACGCTCGACACCGTGCGGCAGCCGCTCGTGGAACGCCAGCGGGCCGAATCCCGAGTCGTCTGACGTAAAAGATGCTGCTTCGGCCCGCTGAAGCGCATACAGCTCCGCCACTATCTCTGAGTGCCGCCACCAGCAATCCGGCACCACCGATGTCGTCAGCTGATACGTCGCAACGAACCATCGAACCCAGTCGAAGAGGCTCTGCCACACCACGTCCGCCTGCGCCGATGACATGTCCCGCCATCGATGGGTCATGCCGACGCTGCGCGGCGACGGCTGGAATGAAGACCGGAACAGTTCCGCCGTGAGTTCATCATCCAAGTCAGATACCCGCCCCCCCACCTCGAAGTCAGAATCGTCCGCCTGGGTACTCATGAATCAGCCTCGCTGTTCGCTTCCTGCCGACTCAGATGGCCGGCGGCCAGCTCTCTCTCGGTCTCCAGCTTTGATCGCCCAATCTCAGCGGCATCCTTCCGCCTATGCCAGTCACGAAGGTCCACGAGAATCGGCCTCGTGCGGCGACCAAGCATGAGCGCCGTACCTACCGGAAGGCGCCTGATCTCATCCAGGCGAATAACCGGGCTCTCCCGAATCTGTTCGCCGTCCTGCCGTCCCTGAGCCGACCAGGAACGCGTGTTGAGAATGAGGCTCCGTTCCCCCCCCAGTAGTCCCGCCAGCGAGCGCAGGTCACGTTCATCCGATCCGCCGCCGAAGATCACTTTGATGATCGCGGAATCCCAGATGGTGGCTGCCTCCTCGATCGACCATCCGCTCCGCGCCTGCGAAAGGGACTGCAGAACCACGAGCGTTGAGATGCCGATACCACCACCATCAGAGAGCACTACAGGCAGGCCGGGCCACGGCGATAGATTCGCTATCTCGTCGAGGATCAGAGAAAGCGGTGGATCGAGTCGGCCTCCAGGTGCGACGAAGGCCAGCTCTCGCGCGGCGTTATCGATGTCGTCGATCAGGGCGGACAGGTAGGGGCCAGCGGCCGCCGCTCCAGAGCGGGTGCCAATGAGGTAGAGCGTCCCTCGTTGCCTGATGAAGTCCTTGGGATCAAACTCTTGAGCTTCGTCCTGTGGGTTCAGCGCCGCTAATACCCTCGGAGATGAGAGCGGAGCCACTGCGGCTGAGACCCCAATCCAGGAGTTGGAAGTGTTCCGTGGGTCGTCTTCCAAGATCCCCCATCAGATCAGCCTGCCACCCCCAACGCCGCGCCGGGACGCCCCAGAATATCCAGGGCCTCTCTGGCCAACACCGGGCTGGACGACCATCGTCGGAATGCTGCGATGCCCTCCCCTGACAGCGCAGCCGCATGGAGCAGGCACTGGAGCACGATCAGCGATCGCTTTTGCCACGCGGCATTCTCGCCCTTCATCTCTGTATCTGCGGTGATCACAAGAGCCCGTCGGGTTGCGATATCGGGGTCACCGCAACCACGTACAGGCGACCAGCGCAGCGTCGTTGGCAGACCCGACATGCCCTGAGGATCAAAGACTGTAACCGGCCGCCCATCAGACATCCGCGCTCGCATCGTGACCACCAGGTTGTCAGCTCGCGTTGATGTGGTGACAACAGCGCCGGGTGCATCGAGAATCGCATTGATGACCACGTATAGGCCTTGCCCGAGCGAGGAGCCCCTTGAATGACCATTGACTCTTCGGTGGAAACATGGATAGTCACCCCGCGGGAGCGCCCAAGTGTCCACGAAACATCGTGAATGCTCGGCTTGCTGAGGCCCGGGCGAGTGTATCGCCCACGCTTGCGAACCGCTCTGGCTCCGAAGTCCCGAAGTATCTCTGCCCGGCCAGCGACGCCATCCCTGCTCAGGATGTCCTGCCGCAGCCACGCGCCGGACTGTTTCCAGGTTCTCCAAGCCAGCGCCGACGCGGCTGCGAGCGCCGCAAGCAACGTGAGAACGCTACCTACAATCCACCAGATTGCCCCAATGTCTACGGTGCAGTTTCGGGAAGTACCAACAAGCCAGTCCTGACGGCCGGCAAACAAGCCGACGCCTGCAGCAGGGTTGAAATACGACGGCGGCCTCCCGCCACAGCGCCCGGCGCCGGCAAGCTGCGCGGCTGCTTGGACCAAGAGGCAGAAGGCCATGTAGCCGGTCAACGCCCAGAGTCCCACTGAAACCAGAGGACTGCTGCTACCCGATCTCGTCCTCACAGGTGCATCCGGTCATCAGTGCCAAATACTTCTAATTCGTCCGTGGTCACCCGGTTAGCGACTATGAACGAGCGGTTTCCAACCTTCCAGAGCCCGACGCCCTTGGGAAGGTTCTCAACATGCTCGCACTCAGCTTCGGTCAGACCCAGGGCTTCCTTGGTAAGCCGCATGGCGTCATGCTTCTGGCGATAGATGATGCGGGTGTCCGCTTCTGTCAGCAGCCCCCCCAGGGCTTTCTGACGGTGGCCGCTTGTGCTGTCGCCGATCTCATTGAGGTCAGCCACCTTGTGCATGATGAGGAGGTTCGCGATCCCGTAGGTGCGAGCAAGCCGCCATTGCTCGCTCATCTTGGCCAACATGTACGGATCGGCGAGCATCCGCCAACCTTCGTCGTACACCACAAGCCGCTTGCCGCCGTCGGGGGGGTTTGTCACTGCAGCTTCCAACCAGGTGGCACTGCAGGCCGCGGCGAGAGACAGCGCCTGCTCGGAGGCACCGATGAGCGCGGACGTGTCCATCACCATCATTGGCGCGTCGGCGTCGAAGGCGACTGTAGACGGCGCATCGAACATGCCTTCCAAGTCGCCTGAAACTGTGCGGCGCAACGAGTGACTGACTGATGCTCCGCCGTCCTTGCCAACAAGGGCGAGCGTTTCTGCGGAAGGACTCAAAAGGTGGTCAAGCACCATAGGGAGGGTCGGCGTCGAGTTTTCCGCAGTGGTTTCCATGAGGGCCATGTCGAGGGCGGTGTGCTCAACGGGATGCAACGGTGTGCCCTGACGCATGAGAGACACCAGTGCCACTATCAGCTGCCGACGCCGCTGGCGGACCACAGCCTTCCACTGAGTGTCGGACAGTGAACTCGGCCGTGGTCCAGCATCCAACGGATTGACACGTGCCGTGCGCCCTGGGCCAACGGAAATGACCTTGCCGCCCACCGCATTGGCCACAGCAACCCACTCACCCTTGGGATCTGAAGCAACAGCCGCTTTCCGTCCCAACGTGATGGAGCGAGCAACCAGCGACTTCCCACACATCGACTTACCGGTGCCTACGGTGCCAATGACGACGATTGAAGGACCGCTGATGATTCCTTTGTCGTACAGGATCCACGGATCGTAAGAAAAGGCTCCCGAACCAAAGACGTCAGTTCCTATGTAGGTTCCTCGTGGCCAAGACCGGACTCCGTGATGAAGGGGTAGGCCGCCGCGAAGGTCATGGTCGAGGCGCGGTGAGGTGCCGGCCGCAGTCTATGCGGTCCCCCCCATAGTGACTGCGGTTCCCTGCTCCCCCCCAGTCGCCGGCAAGGCGCTCGCGGTCGCCGCGTCGCTCCAAGGCTTGGTCGATTCGCTGGCCGAGTTTGCGCTTCTGCGGCAATGACTCTGCGGTGGCCGCCTTTCTGAGACTCTTGCGTTCGGCGCGAGTGCCCGACGGCGTATAAGTCACCTCTTGGTTCTTGAGGCTCATCGCAATCCCCTTCCCAGGGGCAGTCCACCCGCAATGAAGGCTGCCCACTGCTGCCCTGCCAGCAATCGAAGTTCAACGAATGCGCCCGCGGCTGCGGACTCGAGTTCGTGGCGGTGCCTGGCCAGATCCTCCAAAGACGCTGCGGTAATCGTCACGAAAGCGGTTGGACGAACATCTCCATGTCCGGCAACGATTTCTTCTTCCCGTTGCGATACTTCTTCCTCCTCGGCTCGCTGCTCCCGCGTTGTGGGGCGGTCGAACCGCGCATTGATCCTGCGACGAGTTTCATGAGCTTCCTGGGCCGATCGGATGTCCCGCAGCGCCTCCAAGGTGGGAACAGCACGAATGACCTGCGTGACCGTGTGCCGGAAGTCGCCGACATAAACCAACGGGTGCAGGAATCCGGGATACACCTTTTGCCGCGGCCATTCTGCGACCCAGAAAGTCTGGTGAAATCCGGAGTCCGTGCGGAGGTAAGTCCAGTGTTCCTCAAGGGCCATTGGACTTGAACTTAGTCGCCGCTTCCCGGTGGGCGGGGGGCATCCTGCGGCTCGCTGTCGTTCTTCGCCGCCCCTCGCGAAACCGTTTCAGGATCAAAGGAACCCCCTGAACACTTCAAGTAGTCGGGACTCCGATAGCCACTCGTCCACCCGGACTCCATGAGTTGCCAGGGATGTAGTGATTGCCTGTACCTCCAAACGCAGAACACGCTCGAGTCCGGCTATCCCTCCACCCGATTCCTTGATGCGCCTCCTCGACTTGGCCGTATCCACCACAACGGACAACAACACGTCGTGACTCATGGCGGATCCAGCGGCGGCTATAAGATCCTGATAGGCCAGCTCACCCCCCCACGTATTGCCACCAGCGTGGCCGCCGTTTTGCACGATGGTGTGGTCATAGAAATCCTGAAGGGCCGACGAAGGATAGGGCACCGTGTAGTCCTGAACGGCGATTCTTGCTATGTCCGAGCGTTGCGCGAGTCCCGCCTGCACGCGCGACCATGCCTGGGCGGCCCATGCTTTGTCATCGTCGTCGAGGAGAGCGAAGGACCTGGTGGTGCAACGCAAGACGACAGTCACTTCCTTACCCTGAGGGTCGACGATGAAGCACTCGCCACGCCGGGTCATCTGAAGCTTAAGGCTGCCGAGTCCACCTGGCAGCGCAAGCTTCCCTGCTTTCAATGCCTTTTCAGGGCGGGCTAGGTATCGGGTTTGCCCCCCCAGGATCAGTCGAACGAAGAACAGCGTGATGAGGCTGACCCAGATGGGATACGGGATGCGAGCGTGTTGGAGCACCCCCCCATGAGCATGAGCAGCAGCCAAATGGGACTCATCGTCGTAAGTCCGACCGGGCCTCCCGTCGCCGAGGCAATAATCGCGGTCAGGATGCCAACGGCTAGCAACACGAGCTGGTACCACTTCAGCCCCATGAATATGCCGCGGCGCTCGTATCGGGGGGGAAATTTGACAGCCTCAAGGGCGCGCGTATCTTCAGTCATGGGGGGGTTTCTCCGGAAGGAAGTGGCCCTCAGAAGCCTTGGGCCTGATGGGCGGCAATTGGGATGTGGGCAGCGCGCTCCCGGAACTCCGCACTTCGGGCTGCCGAGGTGCCCTGGGGCGGTCTGACTTTGCCGGCCCCGCGGTCGCGTTCCGGCCTATCGGCGAGGATGTCGCAGACGACGGTTGCTTGCTCTGCTCGGTAACGACTTCTCCACTCACCACGTCGTCCCGCCTGGCGGCGCCTCCGCGAGCAGAGTTTGCTCCGTACGATGCCGAAGCGTTGTCACCTGAGGTGAGTATCGGCGTCGTGCTCGTCAGGCTGCGCGGCAGGGGGGGCAGTGAAGGTGCCAGTACGCGCGTAGGGACGTCTCTGCGGCTTGAGGTAATTGGTCTGGCTAGTGACGATCTACCCAACATTGATGCGATCGTCATACGGCCGCCGAGTTGTCGGCTGAACTGTCTGGAGGCAATGCTGCTGGTGCGAGCAAGAACGTGACCGCCGCCTGCCGTTTGAGCCGCTGCCGCGAGTTCGCCACCCGCAAAGCTCACTAGCCTTAGCGCCATCAGTGGCGCTCCGCAGGCAAGAACCATGCCGACAGTGCCGGCTGCCAACCCTGCGAAGGACGTCGAGTCCGCAAACAGCTTGATCGCCGCTGCAAGAACTGTCGCCGCCAACGGTTTCGCCAGCAAGAGCGCGACGACCACTTCGCACCACCGTCCGGCCCAGGCCTTTGACTTCTCCCAGGGCATCATCATGAGGCGACCGGCGCGACAGCCGCGAGGACGGCTAGGGCGAACGTCCTGAAGATCATCGAGCACATGAGGATGAACGCCAGAATCCACACCACGATGACTGCCATTACGGTCACTATCGCGCCACCGACGACTCCGCCTTGATTGCCCGGCGCCAGGGAGATGACGTTCCATTCGCGCTCGGAGCCTTCGGGGGCGCGTTCGAAGCCGAAGAGCCGCATAAACACGACATACGGATCTGTCCCGATCGACTCAAGGAGAGCGGTCGAAGCAGAATCTGTCACTCGGGTGAGCTGCTGGACAAGGTAGACCGCCGCGGCAACCAAAGGTACCGCTGCCGCTCCCCCCCCGACTAGTGCCCTGATCAGCCGGCGAGGTTGCTGGCTGATCAGTCCGGAGAGTAGTTGAAGGATCATCACAACCACCAGCGGTGTCATCATCACGATGACCCACCAGTTGGTCAGTCCGCCGATAGCCACCCATTGTGATTCATCGACTTTGGAAACGCTGAAGGCGCCTGTGATGAATCCCCCCCACATCCATGAGGCGATGTTCTGAAGGACGTTGGCGAAAATTGAAGCGATGGAACCTTGGACGCCGTCGTTGGCTTGGGAAACCAGTCCGCAGCCAGGCGGCCACCAACGTTGAGGTCACACTCGATAGTCATGATCGCGAGCAGCTAGAAGCCCAACGGAAAGGCCGTCTGAGACCAGAGTATGTAGCCGTTGATGCCGCCGAGGATCGCCGCGACCGGGCCAGTCCAGAGCAGGATCACCCCACCGCCCGAGCAAGTCTCGACGATTGGCTCAGCTTGCCGGCCAACAGCATCGCAGCCCCCCCGATGATCGCCACGATCGCGATGACGATGAAGCACCGACGAGGATGCCGCCGCCGATCTGCTTGAGGGACTCAAGAAAAGGAAAGTTCGCGTTTGGTGTGATCCCAGGATCCACCGCTGCCAGTACCATCTGGTGCTCCATCCAGTCGTCTTCCAATGGAATGAGCTGATTGAGCTCACGACTTCATGGGTGTGGAGGGAGACAACCACATGACGAGGGGGGGACGCCTAGGTGGCACAGCCGTTTATTCTTCTGAGAAGCCTATCCTCGTGACAGCGTCTCTGCCCGGATGGCGAACCGTCGGAACTGTGGGATGGTCATAGTCGAAGTTTATCTGTTCATAATCCCGCCTGTAGTCGGCTGGAAGTTCATTATCGCCGATGATCACCTGCACACGACCGTCCGCGGCATCTGCCATTGTAACCAGCCTCCGATATAGGGCAGCCGAGAGATCATCACTGTTATTTAGCGAAGTACGTGGCTGTCCATCAAGAGAAATGCAGGGAAGTGAGTGTCACGCCGCCTAAGCGAAACATTCATGAGAGTGATCCAATACGCGACTTGTGTAGCCGTTCGCATGCCCCCAACGGGGCTAAACTTCTGAAAAGACTTCCCGTTTAGAATTGGCAGGTAACTCTTACGGTCAATCGTTGCGGTTTTAACACCGGGTATTCCTATAGCTGAAACTAGTTCAGAAAATTCTTCATCTAGCTCATCAAAGACCTCAGATCGTCGCGTATTTAGTGCCGTCTCCGCGACATTTAGTTCACCCTTAAGAGAAGCTAAGAGCTCCTGAAAGGAGGCAGCTTGCTGTTCGAGATCATCTGCGCGGTCCCACTGAATGAGCGTCTTCTCGAGTTCACGCTGCATGGCCTCTGCTTCGGCTCTTTTGGCAGTGGCATCTGCGTACGCCTGCAGTTGGGGGGGTTATACGTGCCTGAGTACGCTCCTGGATGCGTCCACTCAGGTCGACGATCAGCGCTCTGCGATCATCAATCACGCGCAAAAGATCATCGTTAGATGAGGAGACACTGAGGATTTGCGCTTCCAACTCCTTTGCTTGGTCACGAAGTTGATCTTGCTCGTATGTTTCTGATTCCTTTTCGCCATGAGCGCTAAGCACAGGATCTGGCTGGAGACATAGGCGACAGGCGTGCGCAGGCGCCTCTCGGCCTTCACGCTTTGCATGCATCTAGGGCATACTGCGAACTCGATTGCCGCCAGGCGCTCCGCCGAGAACTTCATTCGAACGAGCCGCTGGATGTCCTGATCGATCAGGTCTCGCTCACGCATGAAGTCTGACTGCTGCTGCTGTAGGACCGCGCGGGAGTTCTCCGCTTCGGCAAGGTCCGTTCTGCCTCGCCCAGAAGCTGGCGAAGCGTTTGTGTCTCTCGATCAATCGCAGGACTTGTGAGTTCTCGGATGGACTCAAGCTGAGCTTCGGCATGACTTCGCTGCTTCAACACCTCAAGTTGCGTCTGCTCAGCTTGAAAACGACTTTGGGTATTGCTATCGGATAGGAATTGCTTGACCACACCAAAGTCATGATCAGCTTTTTCCCACTCTCCCCTCGCCGTCGCCATTTGGATCGTAAATCCAGTATTTCAGGACTCGTTAGATCAAAGAGAACCTCGAAGACAGCCTTGCGTTTCGGCTGATAATAACCATCGCCACTTCCTGCAATCTGCTTGTTGATCTCTCCTTGAGAAATGTACATGTACTTGAACACATCATTAAATGTGATTCGAGCACCCTGGTTGGTGCTCCCACTGCTCGCAGCGGCACGCATGTCATCAGGAAGATCTAGAGCATCAAGAAGCAGCGAGTTAAGCGTCGGCTCTTCTTTATCTACAAAGTGATCCGGCTTACTCTGTTGCTCGTTAATGTCGAAGACACGGACGCGATTCCACTCCCTCGGCGAGGTAGAGCGCGTAAGTTGAAATTGTTGGTCGCCGACCGTGATGTTGAGAGTAACCGAAGTAACGCTTGTCTCGACCACGTCCGCCAGGAGCGCTTCCCCGCCCAGCCCGTGCTTGATGAGCTCGAAAAGAGTGCTCTTTCCTACTCCAACGCTGCCGGCGAGTACGGTTAGAGCAGACCGAAACTCATAGACGACCGGACCGCCAGAAGTCCGCATAGAAACTTGGTTGATTCTAAACTTAATGCTCATTTAATCAGCTCTCGATGTGGTCGATCCATCAGCGCAGGAAGACGGTCATATATCAGATTTTTGAGGGTGTTGCCCGTTAAACCAGCCGAAGCTTCCGCAATGGCCAAAGATCGGTCGAAGGTGAAGTGCACGCGCTAGAGGTCCTGATCTCTGCGGCAATCTTCTTCCCAGCCGGTGTCGGACTGAGGGCCACGCTTCCTTTGCGGCCTTTGACGTATCTGACCAAGCCACGCCCAACCAAAGCGCCGATGATGGGATAATACCGGTCGTCCCACGGGCCGTATCTGTACCTGGTCATTGGGGGGGCCTCGACGTCCGTCGAAGCCAGGGACGGATGTTCACCCAAGTGCAGTCGGCTGTCCTGTGGATCTAGTTTTTCGAGGACCGTGGGACTCAAACCCGGATACCGTAATAGAAAGTCGAGTTTTGCCAATTTTGTAAGTCCATCTAGTTTGCGACTGTGGCCCTCAGATCCCGCAACGGCAACTACAAGTAGAAGTACCCGAAGCTGATGGTAGGCCAAGTCCTCCCTAAGCGTTTCAAGATGCTCGGCCAGGAGAGTCTGTTCCATTCATCCCTCCCCCCCGGGCTTTTCATTTCCGAGATGAAGGATTTTACGTCGAAGCCCTCGCTGAACCAGACCTTGCATTGAGATGAAAGGTGGCAGACGCCGCCCAGGCTCAGATCCTCGTCAAGGTCAAAGCTAGCCAGCTCGACCGGACCTTTCAGGCGGTAGGAAAGCGCCGACCAAAGCGCGGCACCCCCACGGGCCTGAAGGGTTTCGGACCTTCTGAGTTTCCTCGTCTGCTATTCGGTGAAGTACCCGCTCAATCTTCTTTATCTCAGCCAGGCTGCCCGGTACGGCATTTCTCCGTTCGCGGCGGTAGTCGGAGTAGTCGAAGCGAAGCTGCTCTGCTCTCTCGATGCTCGTGTGCGCACAGTGGCCGTGGGCCATCTTTGCACTTAGCTTTGTGGGTCGGGTCGGAATGGATACCGGGGGGCATAGGCATTGGATGGCGAGCCGCCATATCAACCGCGATTTCGATGTCCCTTAGGCTCACCGTACGGGCGTCAATCGAAGGGTCAACTTCATCAGCTAAAAGGGAACTTCCAATAATCGGAAGGCCACCCTGCGCTGTATCACCTCGCGCCCTCATACGAAGCCTGAAGATCTGAAGGACCGCTTCCCACACGGCTCGCGATGTATCAGAAGTCTTCCCCAGCCGAGACACTATTGGTTGGGCATACAGGTTGGGGGGGCCGCGTGCGCGACGACCGAACGATCCGGACGCCCCTCCTGGATACTTAGAACTCGAAGAAATTCAAGACTGGCGTCGACCAAATCGTTTGGGACGGTCAAATTCTTAGAGCGCGTGGCCGGCGCGGCCTGCCAGCGAACGGGGGGGATGTTCTTCCGGTACATCATTATCCCCTTGCAGAATGCGTCGACGCACGCATCTAGCTGTCTAACCGTGTCATCCGGCGTTGTTCCCGTCTTGCCAGCTTGAGCTAGAAGCTGCCTGTACTGAGCAAGATGTCTGGCTTGACCAACGGCAGTCGCAGCATTGGTGACCAAGCGTGCAGAAGGCTTCTGGTCCGCGGCAAGCCACCGCGCAAATAGGTGGCCGATGCCGCCATCTGAGACGAGGCTCGACACATCCTTCCAAGGGCCCGAGGAGGGATCTCTATGCTTAGCCGATACAAGTTCGGCTTCCGTCCCCATCTGAACAATCCAATCTTCGTGAAGTTCACAAATGATCTTTAATTCGTCTGGGTCCTGGCCCGCAAAATGATTGTTTTGCCAGAGCAAATGTAAAGCGAGACCATCCGCCGCTGCCATTGCAGCCTGCCAGTCGTATCGATCAGCCGTCTGCGCGCCTGCATCATCTGCCTGCGGGAGGGCTAAAAGTGTCTGGATGGCACTTAGCCCCGAAGTAGCCTCATCGATGTCGGCGTCCGTCATAATCTCTAGTTCCTCGCTCGGAGTTCCGTCTGCGCCTGGGTCCGGTTGATTTGTTGACACGCAGGCGCCTCCTCGTTCGGGTGTCATTTCAGTTCATCCTAGGAGATTAGTGGGTCTGGCCACTGCACTAAGAACATTCGCGCGAGTCGCGCAATTGAGCAGGCATCCCGAGTTGATCAAATCCTCTCCTGATCGATGAGCGTGCCAATGATGCCTATTTCTCTGTCTGGCCTCGCCTCAAGAACCGGGGGGGATGTGGGTGAAACAGTCTGTCTTGGTCGGCGCAGTGGTGTTTCGGGCGGCAATAGTCTCAAACCCTGTCAATGCAAGATGCACCGGTAATCAAAGTCGGGCAGATCTCCTGCCAAGACTTGCGCGGCCTTTCAGCAAGTTCGTTCTGATGTTGCTGGGCAGTCGTACCAATCCGCATGCTAGTTGTCACGGCCGATTTAGAGACTAGCGCTGGTCAACCATGCCTACGGACAAGTGTTGGTAGCGAAACGTTCTCCCCCACTTGCCGAATCCGCTTTGTCCTTCGGCTGAAAGATTCAAGTTCATTACAGCAGGCCGAAGTAAGCCGTGCCTGGGTTCCAGTCGATCGGATGTAGCAACGTCCCAGCGGACGGGTTGAGCGCGCTATACATCATGCCGTCGCCAGCATAGATCCCCCACATGCCCCCCAGATATATGGACCCTGGGGGGGTTCTGGACGACGAGGTCCCCAATTTGAGGGCTGTCCGTCATTCGTCCTACTCGCCACTGCTCAACACGCGGCAATTCGATCCCGACTTGGCGGTAGATCCACTGTACGAATCCAGAGCAATCCCAGGCCTTGAATGCCGTTCCACCCCCAGACGTATGCACCGCCCAAACCCAGCCGCGTGTAGTGCAGAATGTCTTGTCGGATTTGGGGGGGCAAGCCTTCTGCAGAGACCAGCTGTGGCCGGCCGCTCTCCCCCGACGCTGCACGTCGGAGCCGTGGCGACACCTTGGAGCAGGTCAACGATGGCTGTCGCCTGCGGTTCCCATCGAGCGTAGAGCTCTGGAAACGCTGAAACTTGGACTGCTTGGGCTGCTTGCCCTTTACTCATGGCCGACCAGCCTGGCACATCCAGCAAACCTCGAGGACTACCTTGATTCGGCCCAGACGGCCCTCCATAGAATGCCCGTGCGTTGTAAGAAAGATCCATCAACTCTGCAAGGGTTCCCCCCCATCCAGCCGCTGGCCGCTGCTGTGCTGATCCTACTGAGTCGTGGTCACTCCCAACCCCCCCGTCATGAGGAAACTGGAGCGACGCAGGGACATTTGCGTTAGCCAACATCCGAAGGGTCGACTCCTGGAGAGACATCATTATGGCGATCACCATCGCCTCCCGAGGAACGCCGAGTTGCTTCCCGACGGAGATGTACCCCTGTGCCACAGCAATCTGCCCTGCGGAGAGTCCAACGGCTTGACCAACCGGCAGAGCTCCACTGTTCTCCAGGACGCTTTGTGTGACAGCGCCGCTGCTCGACACACACGCTGCAGGTGATTCCTGCTTCTCCCCCCCGCCAAGGCTATTGCGACAGCACTGACTACTACCCCCCCAGGGAAAGCACAATCACGAGAACGACGGCGGTTACAGCCCGCACGAGCGTTCGGCGCCTGACTAGGGCCATCGCCAAAGCCGGATGCGGCATCAGTAAACGATCCGGCTAGTCGAAGCATAGAAGCCGACCATTTGGCACCGGTTAGGCGGGGGGCGGTCGCTGCCGGCGGGCAATTGGCCATGACACTGACCGGCGCTGTGTATGAATTGCTGCTACTGACTGTCTGGTCAACGACCTTGAGACGAACCGTGCAGACATGAAGCCCCCGCCCACGGAGCCGGGCGTTCGCGAACTTTTACGAGTTCGTCGTCGCATGCCATGGATTCGAACGTCGCTGCCCTGTGGGCACCTTGGCCCGTAAGCGAAGCGAAGGACCCCCCGCGTTTATTCCCGTAGCCTCAAACTCCTGGACCAGGACGGCCAACGGATTTGATCCGTCAGGGAGGACGAACCACCAACCCCGAATTCGAGCGTACACATCCGAATAGGACGAACTTCGGGTGTCCCAGCTATAGATTGCCACGGCGGCCGCGGAAGCAAGCGCCCGATAATCGGTCGTGACAGGCGGAACGGACGCAGGCACATTAGGGAGTGGAGCTGACCTCGTTGGTTTCGCTGTAAGAGTCGGGGAAGGGCTCGGCGGAGCCTTGGGGGGCTTGAGACTCTACTGATGGGACACCCGTCCCATCAGTAGAGAGTGAATCCCGCGGTCCGACCATAACGAGAATGAGGCACCTAGGATGCCGCTAGTGCTAGGCCAAACACCCACCGACGACGTCGTCGCCCGCGTAAAAGGGATTGCACCATCGTTGCCTCCTAAGCCTGCTAATCATTCAGCTCGCCAATGAGCAACATGACTCAAACAGCCGGAGTCATGGAACTGCGAATGACTCTCCATGCCGTTTGGTACAGCCGACGGGCCGTGCCAATTTGAACTGCCACGTATCGATCAGTGACTTTGAACTGCTCGGCAACCGCCGCTATTGCAACCTGTCGTTCGACGCCGTGATGTTCGGGCAGAACGATTGCTTCGGCTACTCCCCGCAGTAGGGGACTCGGCAGACAACCAACGGCGTGCCGGCATAGACCGGGCATGTCGTGCACAACTTCAGGATCTACATCCAACGCTTGGCTCACTGTCTTTGCAGTCTGCCGAACCGTGGTGACTGCATTCCAGCGGCGACGGTCTTGCGGCGACGGAGGGGGGGCGTATCGTCGCGGCTCGGTCAGGCTGCCCACTGCGAGGCGCCATACCGGAGCTGATACAGCGGCCCGAGTCAGCCCAAGAACCATATGCGCCCATTCCTGATCGATGATCTCCTCGGCATCGCGATAATCACGGGACACGACCAGCACGGTTAGCTGCTGGAGATTGTCGGAGCTCTCACCGTTGCCCGGATCCAAAAGCAGCGGCAGCGTCTTGTGGCCGAGTTCCCTACGGACGTGCGCTGCGCAGACATTCCCGGCTACGCCTTGCACCCAGGCCCCCGAACGGAACTCCAGGAATCTGTCGGTAATTTCCGCGTGCCACCCCCGTCCCAGACAGCCATCCTGATGTCTTGCATGACATCGTCCACATCGCACGAGCGGCCGATCCTGGCCAAGTGCGAGATGACGTATCGACGCACGCCTTCCACCGCTCCCATCATTTGGTCGACGGAAACTGGCAGGGTCGGTGTCACGGGACTCAGCAGCGTAATGTCCACCGGGGATGGATTTAGGTTCTCTATTTCAGCGTTGCCCGCCAGGTGTTCCAGCTCATGGCTCTCACCGCTTCGACTAACGGATTCGAATATCTCCAGCGCCACCAGATGTGGCGTCTCAACGTGGCTGGTAACGAACGACCACAACACAAGCTTCTAAAAATTATTGTCGAAGATAATTAAAGTATCGTCAAGACCCTAGTTCTTACTTTTTGCATGTTGTTCCGCAAGAATGGAGCCATGCCACGGATCACGCAGCCTCACGACGACGCCTGGTCGCCTGACGTTGAAGACGCCGTCGCGACGTTCGGGAACCGCTCCCGGAACGAGATTCTGAGATTTCTGACGGCAAACGGTCCTGCATCTAGAGGGGGGACATCGTCGCAGCGGTCAGCGCCGGCGAACCCAGCGTCGCCAAACACCTCATTGCCCTAGAACAGGTCCGCGCGATCGAGGTCGATGTGGAAGCCGGGCGGCGGCATGGCCGCTCTCCTCGCTATTCAGCGAATCCTGCCCGCATCAAGGAGTTGCTGGACGCCCACCTTCGGTATGTCTTGGAGGAGTAGCTGCGGCCCGCTCCCCGTTCGGGTGCAAGTCGATGTCTTTGTTCAGATACTCGGAGATGGCCCGTAGGGTTTCCGGCGAGACGTCCCCGAGCGCCCTAACAGCGAATGACTTCACCCGGGCTGCCCTCAGAGACTTCACAAACTCCAACTGCGAATCGATGCGTTCTGGAACGTCGCCTTCGACGCCGTTCAACAAATAGGAGGGATCGACGTCGAACATCTCGCAGATAGCGGCAAGCAGCTGAGAATCACTGACGAGGCGACCTGTCCCGTCCTTCATGTAAAACCATCTGGCCCTGGAGATTTTGACTCCTCGAGCTCGGAGTCCGGCCTCAATCTCCCTGAAAGTGACGGGCGAACCTCTCTCAGCCACAACGACGTCAAGCAGCAGGTTTAGCCGACGGGCGAGGGTCGCCTGTGGTGACAACTCGCCGTTGCGGCTAGCGTCTTTTGCCGGCATGCTCCACCTTTAGACTGCCTGGTTCGATTTTAGATGCTGCTGCGTTGCCCTCAGTATTCCGCGAGCGCCGAGGTTAGACAATCAGCTGAACATGAATCTTTTCCGCGAGCTACATGAGGCGTATCCTGTTGCTGTAGACCCGTCTACAGCAAGCATCCCCCCCGACAAACCTGAGCCGTGGTTTGAATGTCGACATCCATCTTGATGAACCGAACTCGGAGCCAGATCCTTCGCTTCCTCATCAGAAGTGGGCCATCGACCCTTAGCGTCTTGGCGTCAGGACTTCAGGCTTCTCAAGCGACGGTTCGACGTCATCTCCTCGTCCTTGAGTCGGCTGGTTACATTCAGGCTTTGGCCGACGAGCGTTACTCCGCTCACGCCTCACTCGTCGAGTGTCAGCTCATTGACCTAGCGGCCCAGTACTCGGTGCAAATGCCCCCCTACGACTGCGCTCCCGCTTGTTCAGGACTAGAGCCAGCCAGCGGGAGACCGTAAAACCACTCCTCGACCGACTGCTCCCACTTTTCGGAGTCGACATTCCACTCCAGAGAGTGTCCCACAGATTCAAACTCCACCAATTTGACGAGGTCCGGCCGCAGACTGGCAGCCCTCTTTGATGCTTCGAAGGGCGTTGTGTCGTCCTTCTCTCCATGGAGTACGAGGACCGGTTTGTCTAGTTCAGTTGCTCGCGCCAGCCAGTCCAGGGAATCGAGACATATGGGTTCAGCAAGGCCGGTCACCCACCGGAGGGCCTTGGATCGAAGAATGACAAAGCCAGGTGCACGAGTGCCGAGGAAGTCCGGCCGCCTTCGCGTTCGCTGCCAGGGTCGTTCGCCAGTCGAAGACCGGCGCGTCGAGAACCATCCCGGCTATTCGTGACGAACTCTGCGACAGGGCCGCCGCTTGAAGGGCGATGGCAGCGCCGAGTGACCACCCAAAAAGGACAATGCGTTCAGCGCCATTGGCAATGGCGTAGTTGATGCCTGCCTCGACGTCGCGCCACTCGCCTTGGCCGAGGTTGTAGCGGCCATCGTACGACGGCGGTGCGTCTCCGTCGTTGCGGAACGAGACTACTAGCGACGTCAGTCCCAGACGCCTCGCGATGGGTATTCCGCGAAGAGTTCCGGCCCTCTTGCCCCCCCCATTCCGTGGACATGAATGGCCCAGACACCGCATGCGTCGACAGTGGCCGGCGGATCGAACCTCCACGCCGGGGGGGCGACCCCATTCTCGACTGGAAGCTCAACGTCTTGGTACGGCAGACCAAGTTGCTCCGGTTTCGAATAAACGTACCCACTCCAGATACCTGCCTTGGCATGTTCGAGGTCGCCAGAGTCCACTCGCTCAATCACCCGGACTACCGCGTTTCGGTCGGGGGCGGGAGTCAACGACCAGTCCGACGCATGCGTGGCCTGTCCCCTGCTCAAACCAAAAGCTGTATCGTCCCGACGCTCTCGTTTGATCCGTAGCGGGAAGTTCAATTTCTAGAGATCCGTCCCTATGGGCATGCACAGCCCGAACGTCCAAATCCTCACGACGAATGTGTTTTGGCACTACAACCTGGCGAGCGAAGTACGCTGCACCGGCGACGCTGCTAGCAAGACTCCGGTGGCAGCAAGAACTCCAACATACAAAGCCTGTGACTAGTTGCTGTCGGCATCGTCCACCCCTTGGGCCCTCCTGCGTTCGTCGATCACCGCGCGGAGCCTCACCAGGGTTTCCGGAGAGATCCCGTGCAACTGACGAGCGGCGAAGTTCCGCACACGTGACTCACGCAGGGTACGAAGAAGTTCCAGCTGAGCGTCTACAAGCTTTGGTATTTCGCCGGCATCGTCCAAGAGGTAGTCACGATCCACTCCAAAGAACTCTGCAAGATTGCGAAGGAGCATGGGATCGGTCGCCAATGAGCTATCCCCCGCTGCGCATGTACGCCCAGCGGGAGCGGGAAAGTGGCGTTCCACGTTGACTCATATGCCGATTGATCTCGGGGGGGTAGGTCAACGTCTCCGATCCCTTGGCCTCATAGAGGTCAAGAAGAAGGTTGAGCTTTCGCGCCAATCTGGTCTGAGGGGGGGTTTCGGACGAACTCGCATCATCCGTCATATCGCCCGCTCCCCCTCCGTCGACGAACTGGAACTTTGCTCAAGACCGGTCCCGCCAGGTAATTTTCTGCTGCGTTCAGAACATTGAGGTCATGGATGTCCAAGGAGCTGCCTAAACCGGCTCCACTAACAGAACATCCTGTACTTCAACAAGCATCCTATGGAGTATTCGGGCCGGGTCCTGGTCGCTGATCACTTCGGTGCCTCGCACGAGCCGAACGTTTTGCCGTTTATTTGTTGTTTTTTCCCAGATTTTCGTGAGGTCGCTAACCAGCTCTGCCTCGGTCTCGGATTGCTTACGGCGGAGAATTCGACGCGCCACGGGCGGGATGGCCAGACCAATGCACAGGAAGGCCATGGCAGCAACGACAGCCGCATCATAAATGGACGACACCGAACGCATAGCTTCCAGGTGCCCTTGAAGGTGCAGCACGTCCATGACCAGCACCAGGCTTACAAGCAGAACGGCAAGGGCACAGCCAATCCCGATAAGAGTAAACGATGCTCGGAAGTACGGGCTCAACATGTAGCCACGGAACCGGAAACACGTAACACCTGTAACGCCAACCACGTAGCCGATGTACAGAAACTGGATGAATGAGTAGAGGGCAGCAGACCACTGGTCACCGTAATCCACCATGAAACGAGTGGAGCTGCTCTGGGTAACGATGGCACTGAAGCTGGCTGCGAGACCCATGATCACCACAGCCAAGAGAATCATGCCGGTAGTATCTCGTGCCTCGACCTTCTCGTCCGGCGTCGCCGCCCGAATGATTGCTCTCGAAAGGAAGTAGATCCCAACGACCATAGAGACATTGGCCACGAGGTCCACGAAGTTGCGACCACCAAGTACGGAGTCCAAGCCCACATAGATCTGATCGATGTTCAGCGTCAGGGCAACTGAGATCGTGATAGCGGCTGTCAGCACGCTGTGATCCCGCCGCTTACGAAGCCCCCCCGGCAGCAGACAGACGACGAGAAGCCATATCAAGGCCGCAGCCACAATCTGTATCATTCGAAAACCCTCTCGAACGATCTTGGCTCCCTGGCGCTGTTCCTGATTGCTGCTGCGAAGAGATCCGCGAGCGATTCCGCAGCGGCTTCCAAGTCGTCAGTGAAGCTGCTCCGCGCAAGAACACGTGAGACAAGTCCTACGGGAAGGTTCGGGAAGAGGACTGCTATGTAGTCGACCGGGACGACAAGTTCATCGTGTCTCAAGACCATGTGCCCGAGTTCGTGCAGGACGAACTGTTGCCGATGCAACCCAGACGGACTGACGGCGTGCAAGATTATCTCTACTTCATCTGTGGATAGCCACAAACCGCAGATCGATCCACCGTTCAGCGCTCCGGCAGCTTCGATTTGTATAGGCCGATGCCGGACGCCTTCGACCACTCCGACGAGTCGTTCCAGGTTCAGGTGAGTCGGGAGCGCCAAAGAGTCAAAGGCGTTCGCGGCGCGTTCCGCCGGCGATTGGCCTGAGGGATATGTGAAGTCGTCCATGAGCATCCCCAGTGATGCGTTCCCGTGGTTCGTGGGTGATCAACGCGACTGGAGCTACAGAGCACGCCAACCCTCAAATCCATTAGACTCCCCTACCCTGGACATGTCCAGAGGCTAAGACTTCCGACGGGCCAATCAGGTTTGTACATGCAGGCGTTGTTCCTAACGAACGCCTGCCCCCGGGCGGGCAGTTGTCGCGTCCTCGGCCGTCTTATCCAATGCAGGTCAGTCAAGTCCATGACACTTTCGGGGACGCACGGCGACCAGCGGACCTATGGAACGATCCCCTAGCGCGACAACAGAGAGCGGAAAAATATTAAGAGAAGGTCTTGGCTCGAAAAGGCTTCACGCCGAGAATATGGACGTCTCCTGCAGCGGTGGAGTTCTAATCGTTTCCCTGCTCCTTGCGTGGGGGGGCGACCACAAAAGCCCTTTTCCCAGACTTTCGATTTCGAGCCTCAGCGCGATGAATGATGGCGAGGGCGACCTTACGATCGGGCAACGGTTCATTGATTTCCGGAACCCTCGAAGGTCGCTTCTTCTTCAAAATACCGGGATAGTACCAACCCGCATCCAGTACGACGGGACGCAAATTATCGTCAAGGGATCCGTACTTTTCCGCTCGGGACATCAGATACACTCCATTAGTCTATTTGGATAAATAGTATATCAGAACAACTAACATCTATCAATCGATTTACCACTAAAGTCCATCGACAAATTTGCGCTGCAAATAAGAACGATACGTCCACGAAAGACTGATACCGATGGCATTGAGAGAGGCAATAACCCCCCCTAAAAACACCCAAATATTTAGCGAAGACAAGGGCAATATCCAGAGATCAGCTAGTTCAATCTGTGAAATATTGTGCCAGGCTGCAAGCGTCGAGATAGCGATTGTGAAAAGAATGGTGACTCTGGATATCAAAACTCCTTCCGATAGTGTCTTACTCTGCTCCATGCCAGTCCAGAGCGCAATCGCAGACGGAAACGCGAGCACCAATGCGGCAAACTCCCAGCTAGGAATAAGGCAGAACTGGCATCAACGGCCGGTGTCAGACTTGCGAAGAATCCGAGCCAAATAAGGGCAGCAGCAGACAATGCGGACATGCTGGCACGCCCAATTGACCCAGGCATACGTTCGTAGAAGCGAGCCTAAAAAGAGATCCGCTCTGCATGTCTCCCCCACGTATGTAAATGTGAGCATGGCGCTGGCCCAGCCGAGATTGCGCGATGGCACTAGTCCGGAGTACCTGAGCATAATCTCCCGACGTCGTGGTCGCTAGGATTTCCTGACGAGCTAGGTAGGTGTATTCCGGACCAACTACCTGCATGTGGTAACTCGAAGTCATCAGTGTGGACTCCAGAGGAATCGTAAAGCTCAGTGGCCGAATTCCAAAGGAATGCCTTACGACACTTTCGATCTTTTTCCAAAAATTCAGCTTTACGGTCTGATCATTATAGTCAAAAATGACCCGCTCGCGTAGATTTATACGGGCCGAGATGTCTTCGCGTGGATCCACTGGTTTCTTCCGGAGACGTCCGGTGGGGGTCATCTGCAGCGGACGCTTTCAATTCAACACAGACCGGGTATTGGTCGGCACACAGAGATACCAATCTCCCAACGTAGCTGCGAACCCATCTATCGGCCTGGTCCATAATAGGAAGAGCGAGTATCTCGGTCTGGATCCGAGCTACTTCTTTTTCATCATTTGAGCCGCTCTGCAATAGTAGGTTGGCAACTCGATGTTCAATGTTTTCCACATAATATTGAATTGCAGAAATACCACAAAGTTCAACACCGACACGAATAACGGCCAGAAGCTCGGCGATAGTCCTTCTGCGCGACACTGACGAGATCCTTCGTCCTTCGGAGTCCGTAAGACGAAGACCATTCATTATTTCCTGTCCGGACTGCATCTTAAGCGGAAGAATTACAAAATTACCCTTCCGAATTGAGATCGAAACAGTGTAGGTTCTATTGATCGAAACCGAACGCGTTAGCGGTTCTACGGTCTCACTGATTCGTTCAAAGAAGCTCTTAGGCTCAAAAAAGAACCGAGTGTATTGATCAAAGTCCTCTCCATTCAATTGAAGCCATCGCTCTTCAGCCAAGAGTATGAGTTCCAGCGGGTCAATGTCGGACCCGTCATCTCCGAAGTTTGTGGGAGTACTTGTATGCTCCTTGAATGAGAGCCGAAAATACACACAAAGCCCGAGAACTAGGATAACTCCGAACACCAACCATCCAGGTAGTGATGGAATCTGGGTATCTTCAGCGAGACCAAAGTGGCGAATACAATGCCCAGCGTTGCTAATACTAGGAGCGTCACCCTACGTAGCGACTTCACGATACTCCTACCGCTGGTGGATGGCTGCCCTCATGAGCACATCTTAAGAGTGATTCATCGCGACTCAGGGAACATTGAAGGGTTACGCATGAGGCGTGTCGTGCCGGGCCCTGCGCTCGGCTCAGATTAGCCACCACCTCAGATGGATCCTCGCGGCGCAAACTAATTCGGGATCGGCCACAAATGCTCTTATGCCGCCAAGTCATGTCCTCATGGTCGAAACCGCGCATGAATAGCTAAGACTGAACTACGACGAGCGGACAGACATGAACTTGGAATTCTTCGAACCCGCTGAGGCTGCAGCTCTCATGCGGTGCAGCGAAGGATGGCTGCGTGACGGCGCCGCCGCTGGACGCTTCCCTCATGCGTGCTGGGGGCAAGGGGAAAGATCGTCTTTACGTCAGAGCACATCGCGGAGATAGCCAGGCTAAGTGAGATATTGCCGGGCGCACACCGATCGCCGGCCGCAAGCGGGGCCGCAACCAGCACCAGACTCATCGGTAACAGGGCCCGCAACCGGCTGGCTTCCTAGGGGCAGCCAAGAGCAACAGCATCACCGCATGAACGCAGACACCGAACGCTCGGTAGCATCTGCCCCAGCCTGAAGAGCCTCCGGCATCAGGTGCCCATAAACGCCCTCCGTGGTCCGCGTTGACGCATGTCCCAACCGGCGCGAGATCGTAAAGATGGGAACCCCCCCGTCCTGAATCAGCCAAGAAGCATGCGTGTGCCGTAGGTCGTGGATGCGCGGGTTCTTCCGCAGCCCGCGCTTCTGGGCTGCCTTAACCGCCGGCACCCAATAGTGGTGCCAGAACAGCTTGTGCACGATCCGCTCCCCTTTGGGGGGTGGTGAAAAGCAGGTCGCTGCTCGGGCGACCAGCCACCAAGGGAATCAACATCTCCACAAGGGCAGGATTCAACCCGATGGTCCGTTTGCCGGCGCCCGTCTTCGTCGGACCAATGTAGAACTGGTTCTTCCCGTCACGCTTCCACGCCTTGTTTATCCGGGCCGTCGCCGGCTTGCCCAGCAGATCAATATCCGCGACGGTCAGCGCCGTGGCTTCCCCAAAGCGCGTCCCAGTCATGACCAGGAAGTTGGTGAAGTCGCGGTACCGCTCCCCCCATGCCGTCCATGATCAATCCGAACTCTACATGGGTGAGGAACATCATCTCGTCCTCGGCCTTCTCCACGCTCGGCAGCTGCACGCCGCGGCAAGGGTTCCGCGTGATGTACCCCCAGCATCTCCGCAGTGTTCATGGATGCAGAGATCAGCCCATGCACATTCTTGATCGTCTTGGGCGACCGCCCTTTGGCCATCATCGACTTCACCCAGTATGCGATGAGTCGGTAGTCGAGCTTGTCGACGGGGACGTGGCCAATGACCTTCTTCACATGGAGATCGAGCATCGTCTGATAGGTCTTCACCGTGCCACTCGAGGGCCGGATCAACAGGTCGATATGTTCCTGGATAACCTCAGCGACGGTGGGTACACGCTTCGCGTTGGTAAGAATTGCATGCTGGGCTATTTCGAAGTTCTGCCCATTGGCGTCGAGCAGTCGTTTGAGCGTTTCTGCTTCGGATTCACTGGCACTGTGAGGCCTTGGGCCTTGCCCGTCTTGGGTTCCCGCCAGCGAACCATGAAGGACTTGGAACCGTCCTTTTTAGTACGTGTTGAGATGCTGGCCATGCATAAAACGCTACGCCGCTGTACACACTTTTTGGGGTTTTGTACACAGTCAGGGGCCATGTAGGCCCCCCCTGACCTGCGACAACACGGTGCCCCGAGGTGGGACTCGAACCCACACACCTTTCGATACTGCATTTTGAGTGCAGCGCGTCTGCCAATTCCGCCACTCGGGCGCGGATTACCGGGAAGTTAACTCTCGCTGACTGCCCTCATTTCTGTGAGCAACGCGATCCTTTCCCAGCACGCGAAACTACTCTACATGCAGATAGGCTGATTCAAAGAACCGGGCGCGCTGATGCAACAAAAACCAGCCATCAAAGAGTCCACACTAAGATGGACATGAACCCGCCGAACCTTTTCAAGGAGATCCCGTGACCGAACAGACGGAGTCCACGTCCACAGCCCAGCCGGCCCGACGCGTTGTCGTAGCCGAGGATGAGACCCTCATCCGCCTGGACATTATCGAGATTTTGAAGGGCGAAGGGTACGACGTCGTAGGCGAGGCGGACAACGGCGAGAAGGCCGTTCAGTTGGCCGAGGAACTCAAGCCTGATCTTGTCCTCATGGACGTGAAGATGCCCGTCATGGACGGCATTTCGGCAGCTGAGAAGATCGTCAAGGCCCGCATTGCACCTGTTGTGCTGCTGACCGCTTTCAGCCAGAAGGAACTGGTGGAGCGCGCACGCGACGCCGGCGCCATGGCGTACGTCGTTAAGCCGTTCTCCCCCCGCGGACCTCATCCCGGCCATCGAGATCGCCCTCTCCCGTCACGAGGAGATCAAGGCACTCGAGAACGAGGTTTCCGATCTCCAGGAGCAGTTCGCCACACGCAAGCTTGTAGAGCGCGCCAAGAGCCTCCTGACCACCAAGATGGGCCTGACGGAGCCGGAAGCTTTCCGCTGGATCCAGAAGACCTCCATGGACCGTCGCCTCAGCATGCGTGAGGTTGCCGAAACCATCATCAACCAGGTCAACTAACCCAAAGCAACACACGACGGCGGCCGCTCACCTCACGCGAGGTGGGCGGCGCGTCGTAAACCCTAACAAGCCGAAGACAAAACAAAGTGGGCCCCGCCAAACGGCGGGACCCACTTCGCAAAACAAAACCGAAGAACTAGCTCTTGGCCTTGGACTTCTTTTCAGGCCACGGGCCAACGGGTTCCTTGCGTGAACCGTCGTCGGTCTTGGAGGTGTCGGCGAGGTCGCCTACCTTGTGGACCTTCAGCGAGTTCGTGGAACCGGCCTGTCCTGGAGGGGGGGAACCGGCAGCGATGACAACCAGGTCGCCTTCGTCCACGAGATCCATTTCCAGCAGGCTCTTGTCCACCTGTGCAGTCATCTCGTCGGTGTGGCCCACGGAGGGAACCAGCACCGGCTGGATGCCCCAAGTGAGGGCCAGCTGGTTCCAGACGTGCTCAACCGGCGTGAACGCGAAGACCGGCTTGACCGGGCGCAGGCGCGAGAGGCGTCGTGCCGAGTCGCCGGACTGGGTGAAAGTACAGATGTACTTTGCGTCCAGCTGGTCGGCGATTTCGACGGCGGCACGGGTGATGGCGCCACCGCGGGTCTTGGGCTTGGTTCCCAGCGGGGGGGGACGCGCTCAAGACCGTGGACTTCGGTGGATTCGATGATCCGGGCCATGACCTTGACGGTTTCGATGGGGTACTGGCCCACAGAGGTTTCGCCGGAAAGCATGACTGCATCGGCGCCGTCGAGAACTGCGTTGGCGCAGTCGGAAGCCTCGGCGCGCGTCGGACGCGGGTTATCGATCATGGATTCCAGGACCTGGGTTGCCACGATGACCGGCTTGGCCCAACGGCGTGCCAGTTCAATGGCGCGTTTCTGGACGATCGGCACCTCTTCGAGCGGCAGTTCAACACCGAGGTCGCCACGGGCAACCATGATGGCATCGAAGGCGTCGATGATTTCGTGGAGCTGCTCCACGGCCTGCGGCTTTTCGATCTTGGCGATCACCGGCACACGGCGGCCTTCTTCATCCATGATCTCGTGGACGCGCTTGATGTCAGAGGCATCACGCACGAACGAGAGGGCAATGAGGTCGGCGCCGCGCTTGAGGGCCCAACGGAGGTCGTCCTCGTCCTTTTCGCTCAAAGCGGGGGGGACGTTGACGGCAACACCGGGCAGGTTGATGCCCTTGTTGTTGGAGACCTTGCCACCAACCGTGACGGTGGTGACAACCTTGACGTCGTCAACCTCGAGGGCCCGCAGAGCCACCTTGCCGTCGTCAATGAGCAGGGCGTCGCCCACGTTGACGTCTTCGGTGAGGCTCTTCAGCGTGGTGGAGCAGATGTCCTTGGTGCCCGGGACGTCTTCGGTGGTGATGGTGAAAGTGTCGCCCACGGCCAGCTCGTGCGGGCCGTCAACAAAGCGACCCAAGCGGATCTTGGGTCCCTGGAGGTCGGCCATGATGGCCACGGGCTTGCCCAGCTGGGCGGCAGCCTTGCGGACGTTTTCGTAGGTGTTGTCATGCACGGAGTAGTCACCGTGGCTCATGTTCATGCGAGCAACGTCAACGCCGGCCTCCAGCACCGCGAGGGTGTTCTCGAAGCTGGAGATTGCCGGGCCGAAAGTTGCCACAATTTTCGCGCGTCTCATATACCTACCCTAAGTAGTCATGCTGATTGAGTAAAAGAAGTGTTCCTGCCGGCGCTATAAGACCGCTATCGCCCGGTCGGTGGGGGGGCGACCGGTGCCGGGAGGATGGTGCTTCCCATCAGGAACCTGTCCACTGCAGCCGCACACGCACGGCCTTCCGCAATGGCCCACACAATCAGTGACTGGCCACGTCCGGCATCACCGGCAACAAACACTCCCTCAGTGTTCGTCATGTAGTAGCCGTCGCGGGCAACGTTGCCCCGACCGTCGAATTCTGCACTGACCTGCTCCGTGATACCTGCCGGCTCAGCACCGGTAAAGCCCAGGCTCAAGAACACAAGGTCAGCTGGAATGATTCGTTCTGTACCGGACTTGGGCAGGCGTTTGCCGTCCACGAACTCGGTTTCAGCAACTTTAACGCCGGTGAGCTTGCCGTTTTCTCCAACGAACTCAACGGTTGATGCAAGGTAGGTACGTTCGCCGCCTTCTTCGTGGGCGCTGGCGACCTCGAAAAGGGTGGGGAACGTTGGCCACGGCTGGTGGGTGGCGCGTTCGGCGGGCGGCTGCTTGCCGATCGCGAGCGTTGTCACCGAGGCAGCCTGGTGGCGGTGGGCGGTGCCGATGCAGTCAGCACCAGTATCGCCACCACCAAGGATGACAACGTGCTTGCCGCGCGCATCGATGTGGTTCTCAGGGTTCTCCCCCGCCACCTTGCGGTTGGACGGAACAAGGTAATCCATGGCGAAGTGGACACCCTCAAGGTCACGGCCCGGGATGGCAGGTCACGCGGGACGGTGGCGCCGGTGGCGACAACAACGGCGTCGTAACGGCGTCGCAGTTGCTCCCAGGTCACATCGGTACCCACAGCGACGCCGGTCCGGAAGCGCGTGCCTTCGGCCTTCATCTGCTCCAGGCGACGGTCAACCTGTTCCTTCTCCATTTTGAAGTCGGGGATACCGTAGCGGAGCAGGCCGCCGATCTTGTCGTCTCGCTCGTACACAGCAACGGTGTGGCCCACTCGGGTCAGCTGCTGTGCCACGGCCAAGCCGGCGGGACCGGAACCAACCACAGCCACCGTCTTGCCGGTGAGGCGTGTGGGAGGAAGGGGCTGGACCCAGTCGTTGTCGAAGGCTGGTCGATGATCGAAACCTCAACCTGCTTGATGGTCACGGCAGGCTGGTTGATCCCCAGCACGCAGGACGCTTCACAGGGTGCAGGGCAAAGACGGCCGGTGAACTCCGGGAAGTTGTTCGTGGCGTGAAGGCGCTCAATAGCTTCTTCACCCTTGTCCCGCCACACGAGGTCGTTCCACTCGGGAATGAGGTTACCCAGCGGGCAACCCTGGTGGCAGAACGGCACGCCACAGTCCATGCAGCGTCCCGCCTGGCTCTTCAGGACGCCCTTTTCCTGGGCTTCGTAAACTTCCTTCCAGTCCATAATGCGGACGGGAACGGGACGGCGTGGCTGCGTCTCGCGCTGCCGGACTTTCAGAAATCCGCGTGGATCAGCCACCGGTTACCTCCAGGATTCGAGACCATACTTCTTCGCCATCGGGGGTCAAGGCCCTCTTCGATGGCGTCGAGACGGGTTTGCAGGACTGCGGCGTAGTCGCGCGGCAGTACTTTGGTGATGCGGCGGCGGTGTCGTCGAAGTTTTCGAGTAGACGGCCGGCCAGGACGGATTCGGTTTCTTCCACGTGCTTGGTCAGCAGGCCGTGGACGATGTCGCGGTCCTCGGCGTCGAGTTCCAAGAGCTGGAGTTCGCCGGTATCGAGGGCCATCTTGTTGACGCGCTCAGGCTGGAGGTCCAGCACGTAGGCGGTACCACCGGACATGCCGGCACCGAAGTTGCGGCCTGTGCGCCCGATGATCAGCGTCTGGCCACCGGTCATGTACTCGCAACCGTGATCGCCAATACCTTCGACGACGGCGGTCGCTCCGGAGTTACGGACCAGGAAGCGTTCGCCAACCTGGCCACGCAGGAACATTTCACCGCTGGTGGCGCCATAACCGATCACGTTGCCGGCAATGACGTTGCGCTCCGCCTGGAAAACGTTGGTGCGGTCCGGACGGACGATGATCCGTCCACCGGAGAGGCCCTTGCCGACGTAGTCGTTGGAGTCGCCGAACATGCGCAGCGTGATACCGGCAGGCAGGAAAGCCCCCAAGGGACTGGCCGGCAGTACCGTTCAGCGTCACATCGATCGTATCGGTCGCCAGGACATCGATGCCGAACGTCTTGGTCACCACGTGGCCGAGCATCGTGCCCACGGAACGGTCCGTGTTGATGACGTCCAGGGTGATCTTGACGGGCATGCGGTCGCTGAGTGCTTCCTGCGCCATGGTGATCAGCCGCTGGTCAAAGTGCTTGTCCAGCTCGTGGTTCTGGCCGGTCATGTTGCGCAGCGGCACGTCGTCGTCGAACTCGAGCCCATGCAGGATGGGGGGTCGAGGTCCAGCCCTTCGGCCTTCCAGTGGTTGATCGCTTCGCGGGTGTCCAGGACTTCGGCGTGCCCGATTGCCTCTTCCAGGCTGCGGAATCCGAGCTCGGCCAGGATTTCGCGGACTTCTTCTGCGAGGAACTCGAAGAAGTTGACCACGAACTCGGGCTTGCCGTTGAACCGGGATCGAAGCTCGGGGGTTCTGCGTGGCAACACCAACAGGGCAGGTGTCCAGGTGGCAAACACGCATCATGATGCAGCCGGAAACAACCAGCGGTGCAGTCGCGAAGCCGTATTCCTCGCCACCCAGCAGGGCAGCAATGACAACGTCGCGTCCAGTCTTGAGCTGACCGTCAACCTGAACCACCACACGGTCACGGAGACCGTTGAGCATGAGGGTCTGCTGGGTCTCGGCGAGGCCAAGTTCCCAGGGCACACCCGCGTGCTTCAGCGAGTTCAGCGGCGAGGCGCCGGTACCGCCGTCGTGACCTGAAACAAGCACGACGTCGGCCTTCGCCTTGGTGACGCCGGACGCCACCGTGCCGATCCCGACTTCCGAAACCAGCTTCACGTGCACGCGGGCCGAAGGGTTGGCGCGCTTGGCATCGTAGATGAGCTGCGCGAGGTCTTCGATCGAGTAGATGTCGTGGTGCGGGGGGGGCGGCGAAATAAGTCCGACGCGGGGGGGTCGAGTGCCGCGTCCGGGCTACCCAGGGGGGGTAGACCTTCTGGGCCATCAACTGGCCACCTTCGCCGGGCTTGGCACCCTGGGCCATCTTGATCTGGATGTCGTCGGCGTTGGTCAAGTACAAGCTGGTGACACCGAAGCGGCCGGAAGCTATCTGCTTGATGGCAGAGCGGCGCTCCGGATCCAGCAGGCGGTCAACGTCCTCGCCACCTTCACCGGTGTTGGACTTGGCGCCCAGACGGTTCATGCAATTGCCAGGGTCTCGTGGGCTTCCTTCGAGATGGAGCCGTAGCTCATTGCACCCGTGGAGAAACGCTTCACGATGCTGGAGACAGGCTCCACTTCCTCGAGCGGAACAGCCGGACGGACACCGTCCTTGAACTTAAGGAGCCCGCGAAGGGTCATCAGGTTCTCGGACTGATCGTCAATGCCCTTGGTGTAGGACTTGAAGATGTCGTACCGGCGTTCGCGGGTGGCGTGCTGCAGGCGGAACACCGTCTCCGGGTTGAAGAGGTGCGGTTCGCCGTCGCGGCGCCACTGGTATTCGCCGCCTCCGAGCAACGGCTGGTGCGGGTGCTCGATGCCGCCTTCCGGGTACGCCATCTGGTGGCGTGCCGAAACTTCCGCAGCGATGACGTCCAGGCCGACGCCGCCCAGCTGGGAGTGCGTGCCGGAGAAGAATTCGTCCACGAGCTCCTGGGACAGGCCCAAAGCTTCGAAAGTCTGGGCGCCCGTGTAGGAAGCCACAGTGGAGATACCCATCTTGGACATGATCTTCAGGACACCCTTGCCGAGGCCCTTGATGAGGTTGTAGACGCCGTCTTCGGCAGTGACGCCTGTGACGTCGCCGTTGGAAATCAGCTGTTCAACTGACTCCATGGCCAGGTACGGGTTGACGGCAGATGCACCGTAACCAATGAGTACCGCCACGTGGTGCGTCTCGCGGACGTCGCCGGCCTCAACCACGAGCGCGGTCTTGGTGCGGTTGGCGCTGCGGAGCAGGTGGTGGTGGACTGCGCTGACCAGCAGGAGCGAAGGAATCGGAGCCCACTGCGCGTTGGAGTCACGGTCGGACAGCACAACGTACTGCACGCCACGGTTGATTGCACCGGAGACCTGCTCGCAGATCTCGGTCAGGCGTGCACGCAGTGCCGCCTCTCCACCCTCTGGACGGTAAAGGCCACGGACCTTCATGGCGATGCGGTCGCGTCGGGGGGGCTTTCGATGTTCGCGATCTTGGCGAGCTGGTCGTTGTTGATCACGGGGGGGAACGGCAGGGAGATCTGCGGCTGGCGGACCTGCTTGCCATCCAACAGGTTGCCGTTGGGACCGATGGCGCACTTCAGTGAGGTGACCAGCTCTTCGCGGATGGCATCAAGCGGCGGGTTGGTGACCTGGGCAAAGGACTGCACGAAGTAGTCGAACAACAGGCGCGGACGCTTGGAGAGCACAGCAACAGGAGTGTCCGAACCCATGGCGCCCAAGGCTCAGCGCCGGTACGGGACATCGGCCCGAGCAGAATCTTCAGCTCTTCGGTGGTGTAGCCGAAGGTCCGCTGGCGAATGTTCACGGACGCAGCCGTGTGAACAACGTGCTCACGCTCGGGGGGGAGCTCGTTGATGTCGATCAGGTTGTCCTTGAGCCACTCAGCCCACGGGTTTGCTGCGGCGACCTCGGCCTTGACCTCGGTGTCGTCGATGATGCGTCCGGCCTCAGTGTCCACCAGGAACATCTTGCCGGGAGCAACACGTCCCTTCTTGACCACGTTGGACGGCTCCACCTCGATCACGCCAACTTCGGAGGCGAAGATGATGAGGCCGTCTTCGGTGATCCAGTACCGTCCCGGGCGCAGGCCGTTGCGGTCCAGCGTTGCGCCGACGAGGTTGCCGTCGGTGAAGGAGACAGCGGCCGGGCCATCCCACGGCTCCATGAGCAGTGAGTGGTACTCGTAAAACGCACGGCGGGCGGGATCCATGGTGGCGTGGTTCTCCCACGCTTCCGGGATCATCATCATGATGGAGTGCGTGATGGGGGCGGCCGGACAGCCAGAGGAGCTCGGCTACCTCGTCGAAGGAAGCGGAGTCCGAGGCACCAGGGGTGCAGATCGGGTACAGCTCTTCGGGGGACCGAGCCCAGCAGCGGGCTGGCCAGCTGGGACTGGCGGGCACGCATCCAGTTGCGGTTGCCCTTCACCGTGTTGATCTCACCGTTGTGGGCGATGGTGCGGAAAGCTGCGCCAACGGCCATGACGGGAACGTGTTGGTGGAGAAGCGCGAGTGGACGATTGCGAGCTTCGTCTTGAAGCGCTTATCCGAAAGGTCCGGGTAGAACGGCTCCAGCTGGGCGGTGGTCAGCATGCCCTTGTACACAATGGTGCGCGAGGACAGGGACGGGAAGTACACGCCGAACTTGTTCTGGGCACGCTTGCGGATACGCCAGGCGCGGGAGTCCAGCTCGTTGTGCTCAAGCTGCTCACCGGTGGCGGAGGCAAAGAACGGCTGAGAGAAGTACGGCATACAGGCCCTTGCCATGGCGCCTACGAGGTCGGCGACCACGGGAACCTCACGCCAGCCGAGAACCGTCAGGCCCTCGTCAGCAGCAAGTGCTTCAATGCCGGCCTTCGCAGTCTCGGCTTCACGGGACTCAGCGGGAAGGAAGGCGGTGCCCACCACGTACTGGCCCGGGGCTGGCAGTTCGAATTCGGTGACGGCCCGGAAGAACTCGTCGGGAACCTGCATGAGCAGGCCCGCACCGTCGCCGGTACCTTCATCGGCGCCCACGGCGCCGCGGTGTTCGAGATTGCGGAGGGCGGTCAATGCCGCTTCCACGATGTCGTATCCCGGTTCCCCCGCGGAGCGTGGCAATAATAGCCAGGCCGCAGGCGTCCTTCTCCTTGTCAGGGTTGTAAAGACCCTGAGCCTCCGGGAGCGCGGCAAAGCGCTTGAATGGAGACATGGCACCCTGAGGTTCGATATTTTCGGACCAACCGGGGGTTATGAAGATGGGTCATGGGAGACGTCCTTCCTCGGAATCGTGCGTATGGAAGGGACAACGTTGGCCCCCCCACCTTGCCTGCCTGTGACGGGCACAACAAAGCGCTAGTAATTGGAATTGTAGGCCAGCCGATCCAGCGCAACGAACAGTTACGCAGACCTCTGGCCCCGGCTTGACCAGTGAACATCGGTATGCTGCGATCCGGTTTCCGGGGGGGTGCCACGACGCTGTGGACTGGGCCCTACGAGCGGTGACTCTGTTGCCCCTTTACCGAACGCGACTACTTGGTGTCGTCTGCCTTCGGCGTGGATCCGGGGGGGCCTTCCTCGCGGCAGTAGCAGCAGATGTGGAACCGGTGCCGGACATGCTGTCCTTATCCCTGTCCCCTGCTGATTCCTGCGGCTCGTCAACGTGGCCCGGATCGCTTTGGTTATCTGGGAGATTACCACGCGAACCAGTATCTGAGACAGATGCGTCCACATCATGACTGGTGACGCTGGTCACCGTCGCAGGGTCTTTTTCCGCCTTCTTTTCCGGCTCCCGGCCCGGCAAATAAGGAGTGTCGGGCACCGGACGGCCCCCCCTCCTGCCAAGGATGAAGAAGATCGCCAGCGCGGCAATAAAGACGAAGATACTGGTCCACACATTGAGCCTGGTGGTGATGCCAAAAAGACTGATCTGTTCGGCATCGTCAATGCGCAGCGCTTCAATCCACACACGGCCCAGGGTGTAGTACACCGCGTACAGCCAGAAGAGCCTGCCCCCAACGGAAGTTGAACTTCTTGTCCAGGAGCAGCAGGATGGCGACGCCAACGAGGTTCCACAGCATCTCGTACAGGAACGTCGGGTGGAAGAGCGTACCCGCAGCCATATCGGGCGGGAAGTTGGCATTCGCAGGATCGATTTCGAGTCCCCAGGGCAAGGTGGTGGGCGCGCCGAAGAGTTCCTGGTTGAACCAGTTCCCCCCCAAGCGGCCAATGGCCTGTGCCAGCAACAATCCAGGAGCAGCGGCGTCGAGGAAGGCAGTCAACTTGACGCCGGCCCGGCGGCAGCCGATCCAGGCACCTACCGCACCTAAGATGACGGCACCCCCCCAAATGCCCAGCCGCCACGTTGGATCTGAGGTATCAGGGAAAGGTCCCCCCCGTGCCGTCAAAACCCGGGCCGAAGTACGCATCCGGTGAGGAGAACACGTGATAGAGGCGGCCACCGATGATGCCGAACGGAATAGCCCAGATGGCAATGTCCCACAGGCTGCCTTCGGGCGTCCCGCGGCGCTTCCAACGGGTGGAGGTCAACCACAAGCCCACGATGATGCCCGCCAGGATGCAGAGGGCGTAAGCGTGGATGCGCAACGTCCCCCCCCACGGCAGCGGAATGTCGAAACCGGACCACGACGGGCTCGGGATACTCATAGGGACCATTGCCGCAGCGTGGAGGACGGTCTGCATTCGCTTCGCTGTTTCCTTTTCCTAGGCTTCTGCAGCTGCGCGGCCCAAGCCGGCGCTGAGGTTCTTGGTGAGTTGTCCGACGGCGTCCACGCCGCCATCGCGGAGGGCCGCCACCAAAGCGGTGCCGACGATCACGCCGTCCGCGTAGGCGGCGATTTCGCGGACGTGGTCCGGGTTGGAGACGCCCAATCCGACGCAAACGCGTTCGGCGCCGGCCGCATGGGCGCGGGCCACCACATCTTCAGCACTGCTGCTGACGGAGGTGCGTGTTCCAGTAACACCCATGATGGATACGGCGTAGACGAAACCACGGCTTGCCTTGACCGTCATGTCCAGACGCTCCGGGGGTGGACGAGGGCGCCACGAGGAACACCCGGTCCAAACCGTACTTGTCCGAAGCTTCGAACCATTCTTGAGCCTCGTCGGGTACCAGGTCCGGTGTGATGAGTCCTGCTCCCCCCGGCTTCGGCCAGCCTTCGGGCAAACTCGTCGACGCCCATGCGCATGACAGGGTTCCAGTAGGTCATGACCAAAACTGCCGCATCAGTAGCGGCCGTAATGCCGGCAACCACGTCAAACACATTGGCAACGCGGAAGCCGTTGGAGATCGCTTCTGTGGTAGCGGCCTGGATGACCGGTCCGTCCATCACGGGATCGGAGTACGGAATCCCGATTTCGATGAGGTCGGCACCGTTGCGGGCCAAGGCTATGCCGGCCTCAATGCTCTCCTGGACCGTGGGGGGGTAGCCCGCGGGAAGGTAGCCCACCAGGGCAGCGCGTCCTTCTGCTTTGGCACGATCAATGGCGACGGCGGATTTGCTGGCGAATTCTTCAGTCATCAGTTCTGGTCCTCGTTGACGTCCACGGCTGCTTCGGACGTGCGCTCGGCCGGTCCTTTGGGCTTGCGTGTGGAGAGCGTAGTGCCCTTGACATGCCCTTCCTCGTCCAACATGTTGAACCAGGCAGCGGCAGTTTCCACGTCCTTGTCTCCACGTCCGGACAGGTTGACAATCACCGTCACGTCCGACGGCGTGTCCTTGCCTTCGGTGAGCCGCTTGCCGATCTTGATGGCACCGGCCAGGGCGTGGGAGGACTCAATGGCGGGGATGATGCCTTCGGTCCGGCACAGCAGGCTGAACGCATCCATGGCCTCGGTGTCAGTCACGGCCTCGTAGGTCACACGCCCGATGTCGGCCAGGTACGAGTGCTCCGGACCAACGCTGGGGTAGTCCAAGCCAGCCGAAATGGAGTGGGATTCGATTGTCTGGCCGTCTTCGTCCTGCATGAGGTAGGAACGGGCACCGTGGAGTACGCCTGGACGGCCCAGGGAGATGGCTGCAGCGTGGCGGCCCGTCTCTACACCTTCGCCGCCGGCTTCAAAGCCGTAAATCTTCACGGACGCGTCATCGAGGAATGCGTGGAACAATCCGATCGCGTTCGAGCCACCACCGATACATGCAGCGATGGCGTCGGGAAGCTTACCCGTTTGCTCCAGGATCTGGCTGCGTGCTTCTTCACCAATGACTTCGTGGAAGTAGCGGACCATGGCAGGGAACGGGTGCGCACCAGCTGCAGTGCCCAGAAGGTAGTGGGTGTGCTCCACGTTGGAGACCCAATCCCGGAGCATCGTTGATGGCGTCCTTGAGGGTCTGGGAACCGTTGGTCACCGGAACCACCGTGGCGCCCAGCAGCTGCATGCGGGCCACGTTCAAGGCCTGCCGACGGCAATCCTCAGCACCCATGTACACAACGCACTCGAGGCCCAGCAGGCTGCTGCCGTCGCACTCGCAACGCCATGCTGACCGGCACCGGTCTCGGCGATAACGCGGGTCTTGCCCATGCGCTTCGCGAGGAGTGCCTGGCCCAGCACGTTGTTGATCTTGTGGGAGCCAGTGTGGTTGAGGTCCTCGCGCTTGAGGAAAATACGCGCTCCCCCCCGGCGTGCTCTGAGAAGCGCTTGGCTTCGGTCAGCAAGGAAGGCCTGCCGGAGTAGTTCTTGTTGAGGTCCTTCAGCTGCGCGATGAACTCGGGATCAGCTTTGGCCTTCTCAAAAGTGTCCTGGACCTCGTCAAGGGCGGCGATGAGCGACTCGGGCATCCAGCGTCCGCCATAGCTGCCAAAGTAGGGTCCCGATGCGTTCCGCAGCGAAGGGCCACCTTGCAGGAACGCGTCCGCCGCATTCTCTTCTGAGCCGGCTGTTGGCGCGTCGACCATCAGTCTCACCGTCCTGTTCCAGTTAGTTCATTGGGTAGTTCCACGTGCCACAAGGCAGCCGCAGGCTTATGCCCGGGCTGCCCTGCAACTATTCGCCGTGATTCAGTTACTGCCTCAGTTCCTGACGGCGATGGCGGCAGCTCCAGCTGCTTGAATTCAGTAATGCGTTCGCGCGGTGTGGAGTCGCTGACCAGCGCCTCCCCCCACCAGGATGGCGTTAGCGCCACCCGCGGCATAGTGCGAGACGTCCTCGGGACCCCCCCGGACGCCGGATTCCGCCACGATGACGGACTCAGCCGGAATCAAACCGGCCAAAGATCCGAAAACGGAGCGGTCGACGTCGAGCGTTTTGAGGTTGCGGACATTGATGCCGATGATCTTGGCCTGTGCCGCAACCGCGCGCTCGATCTCTTCCTCGGTGTGCGTTTCCACCAGCACGTTCATCCCGAGCTCGTGGCTCAGCGCACTGAAGTCGGCAAGCTCCGAGTCGGACAGTGCCGCTACGATCAGCAGGATGAGGTCGGCTCCGTGGGCACGGGCCTCCCAAATCTGGTACTCGTCAACGGTGAAGTCCTTGCGCAACAACGGAGTTTCGACGGCGGCGCGCACCGCATCAAGGTCCGCCAGCGAGCCGCCGAACCGGCGCTGTTCGGTGAGGACGCTGATGACGGAAGCCCCCGCCGTCGGAATACTGCACAGCGAGCGACGCAGGATCGGCAATGGAGGCCAAGTCACCCTTGGAGGGGCTGCGGCGCTTGATTTCAGCGATGACTTTGAGGTCGTTGCGGATGGATGACGGGCCGCCAAGGGCCGCCCCAGGCATCACGAGCGGGAGCAGCGTTTGCGGCGCGCTCCTTCAGTTCCGCGAGGGACACGAGGCCTCGGCGGGCCTCCATGTCCTCCTTGACTCCAACAATGATGTCATCAAGAACGGTCACGATTAGTGGCCGTTGTTCTGCAGCTTGCTGCCGCCGACTCCGTAGCCTGCCTTACGCATGACGAAGCCCACGATCAGGCCGATAACCATGACAACCAGTCCGCCGACGAAGATCGGGGGTGCTGGCGATGACGAACGCGATGGAGGAAATCAGGCACCGACCAGCATCACAAGTACGCACGTCCAGGCAGCCGGGCTGTTTCCGTGGCCGATGGCGTCAGCGTGGCTGGCCATGGTGGATTCCGCTTGGTTGTTGGACACTGTGGTTTTGCTCATGTGAAATCTCCTCAGGATGAATACTGCTTACATTCTGCCATTTATTGACGACGGCCGGGACATCGCCGGACGTCAGGACGGCCAGTGTCGGCTTTGTTGCACCGGACCTGCATAAAAGTCCGCTGTGAGTGCCTACGTCGGGTCTTCACCGCGCGAGAGGCTGTCCCAACTGTCGATCTCGTCCACGGGTTCGCTGCCGCTCTTCTTTATCCTTGCCGCGGCGTCGTACTTGGTTCGTGAGGTCCAGTGGCTTCCGGCCAGCGGCAAGACAATTGCGCAGACCGCCAGGAGGCAACCGGCAACGATGGCAACCACAGGGAACGCAGTTACTGCTGCGTCGGCTTGCCCGCCCGAGACTCCCGTGGCCGCAGCAATGGAACCTTGTGCGGCTCCCAGCGGATCAAGTATCACGGTGACAGCCGCAAGGACGATCCCCCCCGCAGCAGACAACGTGATGAGGACAGCGATGATCCAACGGGCGATCTTTCCGGCAATGGATGCGGCCAGACCGCCGGCCAGAGCGACGACGGCCAGCGCCGTGACTGCTGTGGCGGCTTTGCTTCCCTGGACATGGAGGTCGCTGTTCGAAGCACCCGTGGGGGTCCAGGCGCACCTCGATCCAGGTCTGCGTCGTGGCTCCGAAAACAGCCAACGCAAGAATGGTGGTGGCAAGGACAATCGTGGATTTCCGCGCCCAGCGCGGCGACTGCCTGACGGAAGGAGCTGATGCTGCCGTGCTCATGAGGCGGGAGTCCCGTCGTCGGAAGCGTCCGCGTTCCGCACGGTGTCCGCGGCGATGTTCTGCAGCGACCCTGCTGTGTGGACTGCCCTTAGCGGCGCTGCGGCCTTGTTCACCGTCTCCAACGCCTCGGAAGGCTTGTGGGAATCAGCCACGATGCCACCGCCGGCCTGCACGTAAGCGCGGCCTTCACGGAGAAGTGCGGACCGAATCGCAATGGCCATATCCATGTCGCCGGCAAAGTCCAGGTAGCCAACCACTCCACCGTAGATTCCGCGCCGGTGGGGTTCGAGTTCGTCAAGGAGCCTCAGCGCCCTGGGCTTGGGCGCTCCGGACAACGTACCGGCCGGGAAGGTCGCTTTCAGGACGTCGTAGGCCTTGGCATGGGGGGGGCTAGCTCGCCAACCACAGTGGACACGAGGTGCATGATGTGACTGAACCGCTCCACTTCCATGAACTGCGTGACGTCAACCGTTCCGGCTACACACACCTTCGAGAGGTCGTTGCGCGAAAGATCAACCAGCATCAGGTGCTCGGCGCGCTCTTTCTGATCGGCCAGCAGTTCAGTAGCCAGGGCCTTATCGGCTTCAACAGTCTTACCGCGGGGGGGCGTGAACCGGCGATCGGGTGGGTGATGACTTCCTCACCGGTCACCGTCACCAGGCTTCGGGTGATGAACCAACGATCGAGTACTCGCGGCCGTCCGCATCCTGCAGGCTGAAGAGGTACATGTACGGGCTGGGGGTTGGTATTGCGCAGGACGCGGTAGACGTCCAAGGGGGTCGGCAGCGCACTCCATTTCGAAGCGCCGGGAGATCACTACCTGGAAAACCTCCCCCCCGTCAACAATGGCTTCCTTCCCGCGATCTATGGCCTCCAAATACTTGGCTTCATCCCAGCGTTCCTGCACGCTGGAGGCGAAGTCCAAGGCTGCAGTTTCCAGCACGGAAACCGGCTGGGCAACAGGAGTGCTGATCTGGTCCAGCAACCCCTTCACCCGGGCTACGGCGTCGTGCCAGGCGTCATCCACACGCTCGGAACTGTCATCAAAGTTGATGGCATTGGCGATCAGGAGGACGGTACCGTCCACATTGTCGTGCACCGCCATGTCGGTGACCAGGTTCAGTGCCATCTCCGGCAACTGAAGGTCATCCTCGGGCGGGGGGGAAGTCAGGCGCTCCCAGTGCCGCACGGCTTCCCAGCCAAGGAAACCGACCAGGCCGGAGGTGAACGGCGGCAGGCCGTCGAACCGGTCCGTCTGCAGCGCAGCAATGGTGTCGCGAACAGCTTCCACCGGGTTACCTGAAACCGGCACGCCGACGGGCGGCTCACCGATCCAGTGCGCTTCCCCCCCGTCCTTGGTGGTCAGCGTTGCCCGGGATTTGGAACCAATGAAGGAATAGCGGGACCAGGCGCCGCCAACCGCTGCGGACTCCAGGAGGAAGGTACCCGGCTGCCCCCCCTGGCCAGCTTCCGGTACAGGCCAATGGGGGTCTCGGCGTCGGCCAAAACCTTGAGTCGGACAGGGATGACACGGCTGTGGACGGCGAGTTCGCGGAACTCTTCCAGGCCCGGGCTGATGATTCCAAGGTCCTGCATGGCTATGTTCTCCGCCTTATTGTCTGAGGTGGTGCGTCAGTGGAAAGTGGTGGGTGCCTTATTGGCGGTGGCCCGTAACGACGGTGAAGTCGCGACCATCGAAGCAGGTCCGGGTTCCGGTGTGGCAGCTGCGCCGATCTGGTCCACGCGGATCAGGAGGCATCGCCGTCGCAATCAAGGGCGACAGACTTCACGAACTGTACGTGTCCGGAGGTGTCGCCCTTGCGCCAGTACTCCTGGCGTGAGCGGGAGTAGAACGTGACCCTGCCGGACGTCATGGTGCGGTTGAGTGCCTCGTCATCCATCCAGCCGAGCATGAGGACCTCGTTGGTATCGTGCTGCTGAACGATCGCTGCGACAAGGCCGGAAGAATCCCGTTTGAGGCGCTGGCGATCTCCTGCGGCAAGGGGCTCGCGGGGTCGCTGGAAAGCTCCGCGGCAGGAGTTGGGCTGGGGGCGGACTGCTCTGACATCAGATCAAGTCTAGTGCCTTCGGAGGGAGCAGGGTTCTGCGGCGGTTCCACTGCGCAAGAGTGCTCCGATCGTGCTAGTTTCACAAGTGATGCATTTCGTCGATCCTTCCCGAGAAGTACTGGCCGAAACCCTGCTGGCGGCCGGGCCTGACTCCCCCCCACGCTCTGCGAAGGTGGTTGACCCGGGATCTTGCCGCGCACTTGTACCTGCGCGAACGGAAGATCGCCGTGGGCCTGGGGGCTCCTGATCCCCCCCAGCCTGGGCAAGGCATCCGAAAAAGCCACGTCCAAACTCGCTGCCAAGCTGAAGAGTTCGGACGCCTACGCGGACCTCGTCAAGACGTTCCGTGCAGGTCCGCCGGCGCTTTCCCCTTTGAAGATCAAGGCGCTGGATGAGACATCAAACCTCATTGAGTACTTTGTGCACACCGAGGACATTCGTCGCGCCGGTGACCGCTGGGCGCCCGGGCCTTGGACGAAGCCTATTCGGACGCTTTGGACGAACTGATCAAGCGTGCCGCGTTCCTGTACCGTGGCGTGGACCTCGGCATCGTGCTTGTGCGCCCCACCGGCCCCCCGCCACGTAGCCAAGCGTGCCCCCGTCTCCGTTGCCATCGTTGGCGAACCTGGCGAACTGCTCATGCACGCCCACGGCCGCACCAGCCAGGCCCTCGTCACCTTCGAGGCCAGCCGGACGCCGTCGCGCTTTTGCAGTCCGCGGACATTGGCCTCTAACCACCCATAGGCTTAACAGCAAGGGAGGGTCACCTGCACGGTGACCCTCCCTTGCTGTTAAGCCTGAAAGCTAGCGGACTTCGAAGCCGGCGTCTCGAATCGCAGTCTTGACCTGGGCAATCATGTCGTCCGGGCCGAAGTGGAACACGGATGCCGCCAGTACTGCGTCGGCGCCTGCCTCCACGGCGGGCGGGAAGTGCGCAGGCACTCCTGCCCCCACCCGAAGCGATGATCGGAATGTTCACCGCGGCACGAACCAGGCGAATCAATTCGAGATCGAATCCGTCCTTGGTGCCGTCCGCGTCGATCGAGTTGAGCAGGATTTCTCCCACACCCCGATCGGCTGCTTCCTTGGCCCAGGCAATGGCGTCGATTCCGGTACCGGTGCGGCCACCGTGGTGGTCACTTCGAAACCGGACGACGTCGGCTGGTCGCCTTCGCGTGTACGGCGCGCATCCACGGAGAGCACCAGCACCTGCGAGCCGAAGTGGCGGGTGATTTCGTCAATGACATCGGGCCGGGCAACGGCAGCGGTATTGATGGACGCCTTGTCCGCACCAAAGCGCAGGAGCTTGTCCACCTCGGCAACACCACGCACGCCTCCACCCACGGTCAGGGGGGGAATGAAGACTTCCTCCGCTGTACGGCGGACGACGTCGAACGTGGTTTCGCGGTTTCCGGACGATGCTGTGACATCAAGGAACGTGAGCTCATCGGCCCCCGCCATTGTCGTATCGGTGGGCAAGCTCCACCGGATCGCCGGCGTCGCGGAGTCCTTCAAAGTTGACGCCCTTGACGACGCGGCCGGCGTCGACATCCAGGCAGGGTATGACGCGTACGGCTACAGCCATGTGCTGCTCCTCAGTTCTTTGTGCTCAGCTGTTGTTACGCGGCTCAAATGCGGCAGGCGTGGATGCTGCTGACCAGGATGGCGCGCGCGCCAAGGTCGTACAGCTCGTCCATGATGCGGTTGGTTTCCTTCTTGGGAACCATGGACCGCACGGCAACCCACTCGGAATCGCGAAGCGGCGAGACCGTGGGTGACTCCAAGCCGGGGGGGTCAAAGCTGCTGCGTCTTCCACAAGGTCCTTGCGGATGTCGTAGTCCATCAGCACGTACTGGCGTGCCACAAGAACGCCCTGGAGGCGACGAATGAGGATCTCGATTTCCTTGGCCGTTCCGTTGGCGGCGCCACCGGAGCCGGAGCGGCGGATCAGCACGGCCTCGGACTTCAGGATGGGATCGCCAAAGATTTCCATACCGGCAGCCTTGAGGGTGTTGCCTGTTTCAACGACGTCGGCAATGGCATCCGCCACGCCGAGGCGCACGGAAGACTCCACGGCTCCGTCCAGGCGGACCACCTTGGCGTTGACGCCTCGCTCGGCGAGGTAGTCGCGCAGAAGTCCGTCATAGCTGGTGGCCAGGCGCTTGCCTTCAAGCTGCTCGACGCCGGTGAAGTCACCTACGGGACCAGCAAACCGGAACGTGGACGGGGGGGCGAAGCCCAGGGGGAAGCAGTTCTTCGGCTTCCACCTTGGCGTCAAGCAAGAGGTCGCGGCCAGTGATGCCGACGTCCAGGGTTCCCTGGCCTACGTAGACAGCGATGTCGCGGGGGGGACGCAGGAAGAAGAACTCAATGTCGTTGTCGGGATCAACCATGACCAGTTCGCGGGTGTCGCGGCGCTGGCGGTAACCGGCCTCGGACAACATTGCCGAGGCGGCTTCGGACAGGGATCCCTTATTGGGGGACTGCTACACGGAGCATTGGGAGACTTTCTTTTTGGAATGGAGGTTTTCAGGCACGTTGGCCACGCAGGGGGCTCCGCCAAAGGCAGGCGGAGTGGCGTGGCTAGAGATGCTTGTAAACGTCCTCCAGGCTGAGGCCCTTGGCGAGCATGAGGACCTGCAGGTGGTAGAGCAACTGGGAGATTTCCTCAGCAGCGGCTTCGTCCGATTCGTACTCCGCGGCCATCCAGACTTCGGCGGCCTCTTCGACCACCTTTTTGCCGATGCCGTGGATTCCGGAGTCCAGTTCGGCAACCGTGCGCGAGCCTGCCGGGCGGGTCGCTGCTTTCTCACTCAGTTCTGCGAACAGCGTCTCGAAATTCTTCACGCCCTCCAGACTACTTGCTCGGGGGGGCGACCACCGCTTGTTGGGGCGTTGCATGACGAAGGGGGGGATGTGAGTGAAGACACACCCACATCCCCTTCGGGCCAATGCTTCTAGCTGAACTGCTTGAGTGTCACAGCCGTGGCCAAGGCAGCGGTCACTGCTTCGTGGCCCTTGTCCTCCTTGGAACCGGGAAGGCCTGCACGGTCGATGCCCTGCTGCTCGGTGTCACAGGTGAGGACGCCGAACCCGACCGGTACGCCGGTGCGGACACTGACGTCGGTGAGTCCCGACGTCGCGGCCTGGCAGACGTAGTCGAAGTGCGGCGTTCCGCCGCGGATAACCACGCCAAGTGCTACGACGGCGTCAAAGTGCGGCGCGAGCCTGGCTGCAGCAACAGGAAGCTCAAAGCTGCCCGGAACCCGCAGCAGCGTGGGTTCCGCGATGCCGGCTTCCTTGGCTGCGCGCAGGGCGCCGTCAACCAATCCGTCCATGATCTGCGTGTGCCAGCTTGCCGCCACAATGGCGAGCTTCAGCTGCGAGGTTTCCTCGGGGGGGTTGAGGGTGGTGAGGTCAATAGTGGGTGCGCCGTGGCCGCTCATGTTTGTTGTGAATCCGATCAGTCTTGGTTGTTGTCAAAGGGGTTGGGTGCCGGTGTCTTGCCATTGCTGACCGGCTCGACATCGAGCGTCAGCCGGTGGTCCATCCGGTCCTTCTTGGTCTGTAGGTAACGCAGGTTCTGTTCACGGGACGGCACCTCGGTGGGCACCATCTCCACAACAGTTACCCCCGGCCTTGTCCAAGCGGTGCTGCTTGTCCGGGTTGTTGCTCAGCAACCGGACTTCGTGGAGGCCCATCTCTGCCAGGATCTGACCTGCCGCAGCGTAGGAGCGCGCGTCAACCGGCAAACCCAGCTGCTCATTGGCTTCAACAGTGTCGAAGCCGGCTTCCTGCAGCGCGTATGCTTGATCTTGTTGGCCAGCCCGATGCCACGGCCCTCCTGGCCGCGCAGGTAGAGCAGGGTTCCGCCTCTGCGTGGATGAGTTCCAGTGCGAAAGCCAGCTGTTCTCCGCAGTCGCAGCGGTAGGAACCGAACACATCACCGGTAAGGCACTCGGAATGCAGCCGTACCAAGGGTGCGCGGCCACCCGCAGGCGGGTTCGGGGGGAACTCACGGCAAGGTGCTCGTGCCCGGTCTCAAGGTCCGTCCACGCCTGTGCCACGAAGTCACCAAAGGCCGTAGGCAACTGCACTATCGGCCCACCGCTGACGGGGGGGTGCGGCGCGGGGGGGCCGGTGTGGTCGCTGTTGCGTGTGGTCGATGCGGTCATCGCTTCTCCTCGTCCTCCTGTGAAACAAGTGCCGACTGGGACTCTACCGCCTCAACATACGACACCAGATCCTCGATCGAGATGAGGGGGGGCATCCATGTTCAGCGGCAAAGTCTCGCAGGCTGTCCAGCCGCATCATTTCACCGTCGTCATGTACCAACTCTGCGATCACACCCACCGGAGCCAGCCCGGCAAGACGACACAGGTCCACGGCAGCTTCCGTGTGACCTGGACGTTCACGCACTCCCCCCCGTTAACTGCCCGCAACGGGAAAATATGCCCGGGGGGGCGGGTGATCGATGCCGGAGTGCTGCTCGGATCTGCAAGAATCCGGGCCGTCAGCGCTCGGTCCGTCGCTGAAATTCCGGTGCTGACTCCGATCGCGGCGTCGCAGGAAACGGTGTAGGCAGTTCCCTTGGCGTCCTCGTTGATCTCCACCATCGGCGGCAGGATCAGGCGTCTGCACGTTCTCCATCCAAGGGAACACAGATGACGCCGGATGAATACCGGATGGTCCAGCCCATGAGGGCCGGAGTGGCGTGTTCCGCGGCGAAGATAATATCGCCTTCATTCTCGCGATCTTCGTTGTCCACCACGATCACGCTTTGCCCGCCGCAATCGCGGCGATAGCGGACTCGACAGGATCAAGTCCGGTACGACGCTCGCCGGCCGGAGTTGTCTTCGCAGGAGCGCTCATCGTACGTCTCCCTGCCGGGGCGCGAAGGACAGCAGTCGTTCGGTGTACTTGGCCAGAACATCAACTTCAAGGTTCACGCGGCCGCCCACCGCTTTGGCCCCAAGCCTGTTTCTTCCAGCGTGGTGGGGGGGATCAGTCCCACTTCAAACCACGGTGCCGTTTCGGCCGCAGGACTGACGGCGGTCACGGTGAGCGAAACACCGTCGACGGCGATCGAACCTTTTTCGGCGATGTAGCGTGCCAGCTGGGCCGGCACTCCAAACCGCAGCCGGTCCCAGTTTCCCAGCGGCTCGCGCTCCAGCAATTCACCCACACCGTCCACATGGCCCTGGACAACATGGCCGTCCAGCCGCCCGCCGGCCGGAACGCAGCGTTCCAGGTTCACGGCATCTCCCTGCGCCAGCTCGCCGATGGTCGTCCGGACCAGGGTCTCCCCCATGACATCCACGCTGAAGTCCTGTCCGTCGATCCGGGTGGCTGTCAGGCAGACTCCGTTGACGGCAATGGAACCGCCTAGGGGCAATCCCTCCGCGGTGGTGGGCGCTTTCAGCCTCAACGTTGCGCTGGTATCGCCGTCGTGCTCAATGCCCAGCACAGTGCCTTGCTCAGCAACGATTCCCGTAAACATCAGTGTCCTCCCGTGACATATTCCGCAGCTTCACTGTGTGAAGCCAAATTCTTCTGCGGAACCGAATTCTTGATAGTGCTGGCGGCCCCTCGTGGGGGGGACCGCAGATGGAGCCGAAGGTCATTGCCGAGGATGCGCACAGCGCCACCGCCGGCCTCGTCCCAAGACCAGTGCTGGGCGTCGGCCAGCGTTGTAATACCGAGGTCGTTCAGTGCCGGAGTTCCGGATCCCAGCAGCGTCGGAGCCAGATAGACGATCAGTTCGTCCACAAGGTCTGCGGCGAGGAACGTGCTCAGAATCGAAGAGCCGCCTTCCACCATGAGATGACGGACCCCCCCTGCTCGAACAGCATGCCCAAGCTTCCGCCGGATCCCGCGTGGCAGGTGGACGAAACGCCCATCAGTTCCGCGGACCGCAGCGTCTTGGGGGACGTCCCGCAGGCCCATGACCGCTCGTATTGGCTGATGAGGTGAAAGTTCGCCGTCCGGGGTTCGGGCCGTGAGCCGCGGGTCGTCGACCAGCACGGTCCCGGTGCCCACCAGGATCGCGTCAATGAGTCCGCGCAGTCCATGGTTGTCGGCAAGCGACTCCGGACAGGAGATCCACTGGCTGGTGCCATCCACCGCTGCGATGCGGCTGTCCAGGGTTTGGGCGATATGCAAGGTGACGAACGGACGCTTGGCCGCGACGGCGTCGAACCAGTCACGGTTCAGGTCCAGCGCCTTGCCGCCTTCCAGCCCCCCCGAACTGACCTCAACACCGACGGCCGTGAGCGTACGCGCACCGCCTGCGGCGGGGGGGTCATGGGGATCGTCGACGGCGTAAATCACCTTAGCGATTCCCGCGGCAATGATCGCTTGGGCGCAGGGTCCGGTGCGACCCACATGGTTGCAAGGCTCCAGCGTGACAACCATGGTGGTTCCGACTGTGTCCATACCCTTCTTGCGGGCTTCGGAAATCGCGTCCGCTTCAGCATGGGCCGTTCCGGCTCCCCGGTGATAACCAGTTGCCAGTTGCTCGCCCTCAGGACTGAGGATTACCGCCCCCCCGACCAGCGGGTTGGCTCCACGGGGGGGACCCGCCAGCGCCGCGGTCAATGCGGCCTCCATGGCCGCTTTTTCGGCGGCGGTGTAAGGCGTGTTGGCGAAGCTCACAGGATCGCTCCCGCAGAAACGGCAGCTGCCGGGCTGGCAGCGCGGACGGCGCGTTCACGCTTTTCTGCCCGCCACCATACGAAGAACCCCGTGAGGGTGAAGAAGCCGTAGAACAGGTACATGACCGCGCTGGCGTAGTAGCCAGCGCTGAACAGGAGCGGCACGCCCACAATGTCTACGGCGACCCAGATCAGCCAAAACTCGGTCCATCCGCGGGCCATACCGTAGGTTGCCAGCAAGGAGCCCATGAAGGTCCAAGCATCGGCCCAAACGGGCGGGTAGGAGCCAAGGGCGTCGAACAAGGGCGTCAATGCTGCCGTGCCGGCCACCATCGCACCAATCAGGGCGATGCGGACCTTATTGCTGGCCCAACCGGGGGGGACGATGGCGCGCCCTTGGGTGCTTGATTGCCGACCCTGCTGCCACCGGTACCAGCCATAGATGGCGACGGCGATGAACATGATTTGGCGTGCGGCTTGTCCCCACAAGGTGGCTGGCGCTGCTGCGCCGAAGACGTTGCCCAGGAAGACCGTGAGCAGGAGGATGTTACCGACGATGCCGATTGGCCAAGCCCAGACTTTGCGGCGCATACCGCCGAGGGCGCTGAGGAGCCCAAAGATGTTTCCAAGCACTTCGCGTAAGACAAGAGCAGATCCTCCAACGGGGGGGATCTGTGCTTCGAAGAGCCATCGCAGAAAGTCCATGCCGTTCCTTCCCAGTAAGCCGCGATGACTCCGGGGGTGTACGACAGCGCAATGCCGGGCGTTCGCAAAAGGGACGCCCAAGGCATGACTGTACGTGCTTCTCCCATCCAGACTTTAACTGTCGGTACCGGAATTTCACCAGTTCAACCGTCCGCCACCGGATGCCCAATTTCTTGGAATCCAATGGCTCGCGGGTCGCGGACTATAACCGCCGGTTCGGACTTACACCGACCCCCCCGGAGCACGTATGTGTGTTGTTATTCTGCCACAACTACCAAGATGTCCGGGCTATTCCCGGGCCATCTTCGTAACATATGGTGACGGTCGTCAGGCTTTCGTCGCGGAAGCAGCCTGGCCCGCAGCGCGGAGCCGTTCGATCGCTTCCGCAGGGTCCTGATGCCCATAAACTGCCGAGCCCGCAACGAATACGTTGGCCCCCTGCCTCAGCGGCCCGAACAATGGTCTCCTCAGTGATGCCGCCATCCACCTGGATGGCAACGCCGATGCCCGAACCTTCGATTGCCGCCCGGGCACGACGGATCTTGGGCAAGGTGATGTCCAGGAATGACTGTCCCCCGAATCCGCTCCACCGTCATGATCAGCAACATGTCCAGCTCGCTAAGCATGTCCAGGTAGGGCTCCACGGGCGTTGCCGGGCGCAGGGCCATACCTGCCTTGGACCCGCGGGCCCGTAGCTCGCGGGCCAGCTTGACCGGCGCATGGCAGCTTCGGCATGGAAAGTCACTGAAGCAACACCTGCATCCGCGTAGGCAGGTGCCCAGCGGTCGGCGTCGGAAATCATCAAATGCGCGTCCAGCGGAACCGGGCTGACCGCTTGAATTCTCTGCACCACCGGCAGTCCGAGCGTCAGGTTGGGTACGAAGTGATTGTCCATGACGTCCACGTGGACGGCATCCGCATTGCTGATCCGATGGAGTTCCGCCTCAAGGTTGACGAAATCCGCTGAAAGGATGCTCGGGTTGATACAGCACTGAGACAAGGCAGCCCCCTCTGATGGAGTGATAGTCGAAAGCTCGGTGATGGTCTGAAGGTTGGTGGCTACGGCTTCTTACGAATGATCGCCATGAACATGGCATCCGTCTGGTGAACGTGCGGCCACAACTGGGCTGTGAGCTCGTGACCAGCGCCGAGGCTACCGGTAAGGCTGACATCGTCCAACGCTTGTCCGGCGTCGAGGAGTTCAAGGTCCCCCGCGCTTGGCCAGCACGTCAGTAACAACAGCTGTGGTTTCGGCCGGATGTGGCGAACACGTCACGTAGCCACCACGCCGCCGGGCTTGACGGCATCAAGCGCGGACTTCAACAAGTCCCGCTGCAGCGTCCCAGGTCGCCAATGTCCTTCGGCGAGCGGCGCCACCGCGATTCGGGCCGACGTCGAAGGGCCCCAAGACCACTGCAAGGTACGTCAACGAGCACACGGTCAAAAGCTCCGGGTTGCTCTGCACCCACTTCACGACCATCACCGGTCCGCACTGTCCAGGCCTCAGTAGGAACAGCCGAGAGCGCTTGCTGAACAAGTTTGGCCCGGTGCGGTGCAGGCTCGTTGGCCAGGAGAGTTGCGCCGTCGCGGTAGCCAGGGCAGCTAAGAGCGCAGCCTTACCTCCGGGGGCCGGCGCACAAGTCCAACCAACGTTCACCTTGTGCAGGCGGCTCCCCCCCCAGCTCGACGCCGGCCAAAGCCCGAGCCACAAGTTGTGATCCGACGTCCTGGACACGCGTCGTTCCGCGCCGGACCGATTCGAAACGGCCCAGGTCACCGCCAGCGGATAGAGCTGAATCTTCTACCAGCTCACCGGCGGTGGCTCCATTGTCGAAAGCTTCGTCGAGGTTGCCCAGTCCTGGCAAGGCCACCAAGTTGACCACCGGCGCGGCGTTATCTGCTTCCAGGAGGGCGTCGATTTCGTTTTTGGGGGCGGCCATGGTTTACCAACGATTGGCGTAGTGCCCGGACAATCCATTCAGGGTGCGCATGGCGCAGGGCAGCGATTTTGGTTTCGTCGGATTCGTCATCCAGCAGGATCTCAAGCCATTCGGCCATGCTGTGAACAGTGACCTTGCGAAGTACCGCATTGATAAGGCCGACGGGCCGGCGCCGATAACCGCGCGTGCCAGGCCGACGGTCTGGTCCAGCGCGGCATGGGCGGGAACGCGCATGGAGAGCAGCTGGTGCGCACCGATTCGCAGGGCATCCAGAATCGCAGGATCCAGTTGCTCCAGGGGGGGGCGGTCCACGCAACGGGCAAGAATGGCATCGTAGGTACCCTGCCCGCGCAAGGCCCCGTAGCTCAATTCAGTGGCAAATCCGGCATCCCGACGGTCGAGGCGGTGTTCCCGGATGCGCGCCGGAAGCACAAGATTTGCGTAGGCATCTTCGGAAGCAACCGCGCGGAGCACTTCAAAAGCCACCAATCGGGCTGGATCTGCGCGGCGGGTGCGCTGCGACGGAGCGTTATTGGTGAAGCCCCTCTGCGGTCCCCTGTTTCGCTCGCGGCCCTGGGCGTTGCGCTTGCTCTCCCCACGGGCTCCACGGTTGCCCTGCGAGTCTCGGTTTCCCGCCCCCGCTGCCGTCCCGGCTCCCGCTGTTGTTGGGGGGGCCTCGGCGGCCGGACTCGCTCATTCGAATACCACTCTCTCGGGTGTTGCCAAGCCGCGGCCCAGTCGGCCGACGACATCATTTTCTTACCTGCCGGTTGGATCCGGCCAAGCTCAACTGCATGGGAACCTGTACCCACCAGAACCGACTTGCCCTCCACCCGGATGCTTCCCGGAGGAAGGTCCTTGACCTCGGGACGGAGAGCTACCGGTTCAAGTTTGACCCGTTGGCCTTCCAAGGTTGTCCATGCGCCGGGTTCAGGAGTAACTCCGCGCGCACGGCGGTTCAAAACAAGGGCCGGCTGCTGCCAGTCCAAGCGCCCGTCGTCGAGAGTCAGTTTGGGGGCAAGGGAGATCTCCCCCCCGTTTTGAGGCTGCGGAGCAGCTTGACCCGCATCAATAGCGGAAAGGGTCTGGCTCAGCAAAACGGCGCCGCTGATGGACAGTCGCTCGAGGAGATCGCCCGCGGTATCTTCCGGACGAACTGTTTCGGTCAGTGTCCCGAACACAGGCCCGGTATCGAGGCCTTCTTCAAGCTGGAATGTAACGGCCCCCCCGGTGACGTCGTCGCCCGCGATGATGGAACGCTGCACGGGGGGCAGCACCGCGCCATGCCGGAAGCAGGGAGAAGTGCAGATTGACCAGCCGTGCCTCGGGACACCCAAGGCAGCTTTGGGAACGATGCCGCCGTAGGCAACAATGGCGGCGACGTCGGGAGCGAACTCCGCGATTCCGGCCGTCGTGTCGGCGTCGACCTTTGCCGCGCGAATGACCTCGATACCGAGTTCCATCGCCCGTGCAGCCACAGGCGAAGGAGTCAGGACACGTTTGCGGCCCACGGGCGCATCCGGCCGCGTTAGAACGGCCACGACGTCGAAGCCCGCCTTAATCAGCGCGTCCAACGACGGCACAGCCACAGCCGGTGTTCCGGCGAAGAGTACCCTCACTCGGGCGCCCCGAAGCTTCCGCCGCCAAAACTGGACCCGACGGAATTGGCGCGCTTGGACGTGGTTTGCTCGGTAATCGCGTGGTAGTTGGCGTTCCGGATAGCGCGGAGGGCGGCCTTACGGTCGTCGCCTTCCAGCCTGTCGGTATACAGGACCCCATCAAGGTGATCTGTCTCGTGCTGGAAGCAACGTGCGAGCATGCCTTCAGCCTCCACCGAGACCGGATTGCCGTTCAGGTCCACGCCGGTTGCCCGGGTGGACCGAAAGCGACGCACAGGGAAGCCCAGGCCGGGAATGGAAAGGCAACCCTCCACCTCGTCCGGCTGGAAGTCCTCACTGTTTTCCAGGACCGGGTTGATGATGTGGCCTTCCACTCCCCCCCGATGCGATAGGTAAACACGCGCTGGCTGACGCCCACCTGCGGCGCGGCGAGACCTGCACCCTCAACGTCCTCCATGGTTTCCGTCATGTCAGCTACCAGCTTGGCGAGCTCCGGACCGAAATCGGTGACGGGGTCAGCTACGGTGCGCAGCACCGGGTCCCCCCCGATGATTCGGATACTCAAAATTGCCATCTGCTGTCAGTCCTCACGATCGTCAAACCAGGTTCCGGTTGTTGCGGAGCCTAAGCCAGTTTAGTTGAGGACTAGGCGGGTGTCGGTGCCGCCCCCGGCTGACGCAAAGACCGGCGGAGCAACAGGAAGCAGTGGCTGCCCCCGCAGCGACAACGTCCGCTGACATCTCCCATACCCGCCGCAAGGCGCAGAACTTCCACCAATGGTGCTTGAGGATGTCAGGGTTGGCCCGCTGCGGCCGGACTTCGGTCTCACCGATGGCCACCGCGAGCAGCATGGGGGGGTTGTCTCCGTATTTCCACGGCTCCCATTCACCCGCAACAGGATCCACCAGGCTTTCCTCGGCCTTCATCCCGGCCGCGAGTTGCATGACCACTTTGTCATCCAAAGCCTTGACTGTTCCGTCTCTGGTGGTTCCCTTGGTTTTGTAGTCAATCAGGCAGATGCGGCCGTTGATCCGGGCTACGAGGTCCAACGTCCCGGCATAACCCACCGTCTTGTTCCATACAGTGATCTCGGGCGCGAGTGGCTCCACCCGGTAGAGGTCCCACCATTCGTCAAAGCGCGCCGCGAAGGCCTGTTCACCATGGGCAGCGAGGTCGTCCCGGCATTCCTGCATCCGGTGCGGACGACCCATAGCCCGCAACGCTACCTGTTCGCAGTAAGTGTGGACGCGGTCACCTCGTGCCGCCGCCGCATCCCGGTAGACCTCCGCGGCTTTGGAAGCTTTGTTGATTGCCTGACGGATTTTCGCCGGGCTTCCGAGAATCGAAGGAAGCTCCGGATCCGCGGCCAGGCTGCTCGCCCCCCCATGTAACTGAACCACCCGTCCAAGGCGTGCGCCTGTTGTCCGATCACCGTAGTAATCGACGGCACGGAAAATTGCTCAGTTGTGGAGCGGGCGTACATCCGGCCGTAGTCAGTAGCGTGGGCAAGCAGTGGAGCAGTCATACAAAGACTGTGTCATAGAGGGCCGACAGAATTCATCCGCGGGAAGATCAGCGCCAGTTGCTCAGGGGGGGGCAGCCTGGCTAGCTTGCCTGCAAGGATCGGGGGGGCAGTCAGCGCGAGATCCGCGAAGGGCGTGGCAGGTTCCGTGGAGGCCGTGGCCTTGGCCGCGGCCCTGGCCGCAGGCAACTCCGGGTCTTCTTGTTCGCGCATGCTGATATGTGTCGCGTCCACATAGTTCGTGACGCAGAAACCTGCAATCCGCCAAACAAGCCTGCTGCAAAGAAAAACCCCCCCGTCCGGACTGACTCAATCAGCAAACGGGGTTTAACCATTTGCATACAGGTGGTGGGCGATACTGGGTTCGAACCAGTGACCTCTTCGGTGTGAACGAAGCGCGCTACCACTGCGCCAATCGCCCGGTGCATAGAAAACACTAACGGACCAGTGCCGGAATGCAAAACGGATCATGACCCCCCCGGCCTCACTTAGAACTACAAGAGTGGAATTACAGCCATGAAACTTACGGAAATCCGCGTAAATACAAGGATCCAGCGGGCTCCTCGATCAAAAGCAGGCTACCGATTTGGAGTTTGCAGGAACCTCCTATAGAGTTTTTACTCGTCGGAAAGCGACGGAATGCCTGCAGGGCTGCCCGCCGAAACGACACTGCGGACGTAGCTCAGCTGGTAGAGCACCACCTTGCCAAGGTGGATGTCGCGAGTTCGAATCTCGTCGTCCGCTCGCAAGGCACTGTCAAGGCAAGAATTCCTCGGAATCCTGCTTACACGGTGGGTTGGCCGAGAGGCGAGGCAGCGGCCTGCAAAGCCGTATACACGGGTTCGAATCCCGTACCCACCTCGGTGAAAACCATGTCTTCCAGCTGTTGGCTGGATGCATGGGCGATTGGCGCAGCGGTAGCGCGCTTCCCTGACACGGAAGAGGTCACTGGTTCGATCCCAGTATCGCCCACCAGAACAAGGCAACTTGTTTGTTGTTGAACGCCAGGCATCAGCCGGCAGGCAACATGTGCGGACGTAGCTCAGCTGGTAGAGCACCACCTTGCCAAGGTGGATGTCGCGAGTTCGAATCTCGTCGTCCGCTCTCCTTTTGAAGGACCCGGTAACGGGCGATTGGCGCAGCGGTAGCGCGCTTCCCTGACACGGAAGAGGTCACTGGTTCGATCCCAGTATCGCCCACCAGAACAAGGCAACTTGTTTGTTGTTGAACGCCAGGCACCAGCCCGGCAGGCAACATGCGCGGACGTAGCTCAGCTGGTAGAGCACCACCTTGCCAAGGTGGATGTCGCGAGTTCGAATCTCGTCGTCCGCTCCAAATAGGAAAGCAGCTCTTCGGAGCTGCTTTTTTTATGCCCGGATTCGGCCACAACCCAATTGATTAATGGAAGTAACCGATACCCCCTCAGAAGAAGTCGCTTTATCTAATGTGATTCGGCTCGCATAATGTACTGCGAGCTCATCACCGTTCCACGCCTACCGGCAGGAGTACCCCCATGAACCAAATGACGGCTTCCAAGTCCGTCCTGAGGCGCAAGCCATCGACGATATTGAGGAAGAGAACAAACACAGCGGACTTTTTAAGAGTCTTGGCCTCTGGCAACTGACAGCCATCGGCGTCGGCGGAATTATCGGCGTCGGCATCTTCTCGTTGGCCGGGCTCGTAGCCCATGGCAGCGAGAGCAACCCGGGCGTCGGCCCTGCCGTGCTCTTCTCGTTCCTCATCGCCGGCCTCGCCTCCGGTGCAGCAGCATTGTCCTACGCCGAATTCGCCGGCATGATCCCCCCCGTGCGGGATCGGCCTATACCTACGGCTACGTAGCCTTGGGAGAGATCATCGGCTGGTTCATCGGCTGGGATCTCCTCCTTGAGTACATCGCCATCGTGGCTGTGGTGGCCATCGGGATTTCCGGTTACTTCGACGCCTTCCTGTCCGGCATCGGAATCCACATGCCACGTGGATGACGTCCACCGCTGATGAGGGCAAAGGCGGCATCATCAACCTGCCGGCCATCCTCGTCTGCCTCCTGGTCACTTGGATCCTGAGCCGGGGGCACCAAGGCATTCGGCCGGTTTGAACTGGTAGCCGTTGCCATCAAGGTCATCCTGATCCTGTTCATCATCGGCCTGGGTATTTTCTACATCAACACCGAGAACTACAACCCGTTCATGCCCAGTGGCTTCGGCCCGGTCCTGGCCGGTGCCGCCACCGTCTTCTTCGCCGTCTTCGGCTATGACGCCATGAGCACCGCCGCAGAAGAGGCCAAGGACGGCAAGAAGCACATGCCAAGGCCATCATCCTCTCGCTCATCGTGGCCATGCTGCTCTACGTTGCCGCGACACTTGTGCTCACGGGCATGCAGAACTACAAGGACATTGATCCCACGGCCGGCTTCGCATCGGCGTTCCAAGGCGTCGGCCTGCCGGTCATCGCCACCATCATTTCGGTGTTCGCGGTCCTGTCCATCCTCACCGTTATGCTCACCTTCCTGCTGGGCGTCACCCGAGTGTGGTTCTCCATGAGCCGTGACGGCCTTCTCCCCGGTTGGTTCGCCAAGACTGACCGGCACGGCACTCCGCAGCGCGTCACGTGGATCGCAGGTGTTGCCTCGGCGTTCCTCGCTGGTGTCTTCCCCCCCATCAAGGAAGTTGCCGACCTCACGAACATCGGCATCCTGGCAGCCTTTGTGGTGGTTTGCATTTCCGTGATCGTCTTCCGGTACACCAAGCCCAACGCTCCGCGCACGTTCCGTTTGCCGTTCATGCCGGTGGTCCCCCGCGTTCGGTGTCCTGGCATCGGCGTTCCTGATGTTCCAGCTCCACTGGGAAACCTGGGTGCGGTTCGGGGGGGCATGGCTGGTCATCGGCCTGATCATCTACTTCGCCTACGGCCGCAGGCACTCCCTCATGAATCCGGACAGCCCGCGCCACAAGGTCGAAAATAAGCCGTTGGCGTAGTTCGTCCACAGGCCGCCGCCGAACCTTGGCACCCCCCCGGAGAACTGGTGTTAGGGTCGGACGCGGAGGAGCGAACTGGCTCCGCGAATGGAAGGGAGGTGCCCGTGGGTTTAATTGACGACCTGAAGGGCAAGGCTCAGGGTCTCATTCAAGGCAACGAAGAAGCCATCAAGAATGGCATCGACAAGGCCGGGGATTTTGTGGACCAGAAGACGGGCGGCAAGTACGCCGGTCACGTCGACAAAGTCCAGAATGCCGCTTCCGATTTCGTGGCCAAGAACGACGGCAAGCCTGGACAGGCTCCCGTCACGGATGAGCCGAAGCAGCCGTAGCTGCCTGAGCCGCCGTACCAGATACGTCAAGGGGGGCACCGGTCCCGCCGAGAGGCGCTACCGGTGCCCTTGGCGTTTAACGGGCAGCCGCTAAACCGGCTGGTCAGGTACGTTGGACGTTATGCCTTCAGCTTCCACTCCTGCCGTCCAAAGCCGCGCCGCCAAGGAGACGCTGGGACCACCCATCACGGCAGGCATCGTCACCGCCTCGTGGGTTTCACCTCGTCATTCGCTGTGGTCCTGGCGGGTTTGAAGGCTGTCGGGGGGGCGAACCAGGCACAAGCATCCAGCGGCCTATTAGCGCTGACGCTCACCTTTGGACTGGGAATCCTGTGGCTCTCGTGGCGGTCCCGGATGCCCGTAACTTTGGCGTGGTCCACGCCCGGCGCTGCGCTGCTCGCCTCCGCTGGAATGGTCGACGGCGGCTGGCCGGCTGCTGTGGGTGCGTTCCTGATCGTCGGGGGGGTGCTGATCGTCCTGAGCGGGCTACTTCCCGTCCTGGGCAGGATCATGGCGAAGATCCCCACCGCACTGGCGCAGGCAATGCTCGCCGGCGTGCTACTCCCGCTATGCCTCGCACCCTTCAAATCGTTGGGATCGGCTCCCCCTGTTCATCGCACCAGTGGTGGTGTGCTGGGTGGTCCTGATGAAATTCGCACCACGTTGGTCGGTGCCGGCATCGCTGCTCGTCGCGCTGGCGGTAGTCGGCGTCCACATCGTGTCCAACGGCGTTCAGATTCCCGGCGGCGGCCTCCTGCCAAGGCTGGAGTGGACCACACCGGCATTTACCGTGGAAGCTGCGGTGGGTTTGGCGCTGCCTCTCTTCATCGTCACCATGGCGTCACAGAACATTCCCGGCGTCGCGGTACTGAAGTCGTTCGGCTACACCACCCCCCCTGGCGGCCGTCGATGCTTGTGACCGGAGCGGGCACCATCGCGGGAGCGCCGTTTGGAGGCCATGCGATCAACCTGGCTGCCTGAGCGCAGCCTTGGCGGCGGGTGAGGAGGCAGGCAAAGACCATGGCAGGCGGTGGATCGCGGCGTTCGTCTCAGGCTTTGCTACCTGATCCTGGCCGCTGCCTCAGCGGCACTTGTCACCTTGGTGGCTGCAGCACCGCCCGGACTTCTCGAGACCGTGGCCGGACTCGCACTCCTGGGGGGGACGCTGGCCTCGTCCATCTCGTCTGCACTGGCGGTTGCCGAGGAACGTATTCCCGCCTGCATCACCTTCCTGCTGGCAGCATCAGGCCTGAGCTTCGCCGGCGTTGGCGCTGCTTTCTGGGCATTGGCAGGCGGCATCCTGGTGCGGTGGATGCTGAAGAGCCGCGAACCTGTTCAGAAATCCTGAAGCAGGCAGCAACCCTGGATCAGGCAGGCTCGTGGTTTTGGGCCTCACGGGCCAGAGCCGTCAGCCTGGACACAGCACGGAAGTACTTCTTGGTGTAGCCACCGGTCATCATCTCTTCGGTAAAGAGCTTATCGAAAGGTACGCCACTGGCCAGGATCGGCACGTCTTTGTCATAGAGCCGGTCCGCAAGAACCACAAAGCGTAGGGCGACGGCCTGTTCGGTGATGGTTTCGACGTCGCTCCACACCACGGCCTCCACCCCCCCCGAGATAAGCTGCCGGTAACGGCTGGGGTGGACGGCGGCCAGATGGTTGACCAGAGTGCGGAAATCGTCCACAGCCACAGTCTTACCGTCGAACTCAGCACGCATACGGTGCTTAAGCTCTTCGGTCTTGAGCGGTGCGGGAGCCGCGGGCAAACCGCGGTGGCGGAAGTCTTCGCCGTCGATCCTGACGACGTCGAACTGGTCGGCCAGAACCTGGATTTCGCGCTGGAAGTCCACTGCCGCGAAGCGTCCTTCACCCAAGGAACCGGGAAGCGTGTTGGACGTGGCCGCGAGCTTCACACCGGCGTCGGCGAGTTCGCGCATGAGCCGGGACATGAGCACGGTGTCTCCGGGATCATCAAGTTCGAATTCGTCGATGCACACCAGCTTGTAGCTGCTGAGGCTTCCACGGTCTTGCGGAAGGACAGCGCACCCACGAGGTTGGTGTATTCCACAAACGTACCGAAGGCCTTCGGGCCCGGCGACCTGTGCCAAAGGGAAGCCAGGAGGTGGGTCTTACCCACACCAAAACCGCCGTCGAGGTAGATTCCTGCCCTCGTTGCAGGCGCCTTCTTGGCGAACAACTTCTTGAAGAGACCGCCACCGTCATCGGATCCCACGCCGTCGGCAAATGCGGAAAGCAGCTTCACTGCGTTTGCCTGGCTCGGCTGGGAAGGATCCGGCCGGTAGCTGTCGAACGATACCTCTCCGAATCGCGGAGACGGGTAGAAACCCTTGAGGAGTTCCTCCACGGAGACTGCCGGTGTGCGGGCAGCCAGTTGTTCGATCTTTACCACGGTGGTCCGTTCCTTCGGTATTAGGTCCCCCCCAGCAAGAATACCGGCATTGGACACTCGGAAAACCGCCACGTGACCAAGCCCATGTTTCACCGTATGACCACAGGGAAGCATTCCTCGCTGCCCGTGGTTAGTGTTGGAGCACGCCCGGCCGGCACCTGCACCACCTTCCACGGCCTGGCTCCGACCGTTGTCAGTGAAAGGCCATCACCATGTCCTACCCAGTTGAACAGAACGAAAAGTTTGCATCGTATGCGAACCCCCCCGAACGCCTTGTGTCCACTGAGTGGCTCGCGGCAGCCCTTGCAGACGGCGCCATTGCCGATGGCAAGCTTGTGGTTGTCGAGTCCGACGAAGACGTTCTTCTCTACGAAACCGGCCACATCCCGGGCGCGTCAAGATTGACTGGCACACCGACCTGAATGACGAGGTCACCCGCGACTACGTGGACGGCGCCGCTTTTGCCGCCCTCGCGGCCTCCAAGGGCATCTCCCGCGACAGCACCGTGGTCATCTACGGTGACAAGTCCAACTGGTGGGCTGCCTACGCGCTTTGGGTCTTTACGCTGTTCGGCCATGAGGATGTCCGCCTCCTCGATGGTGGCCGCGACAAGTGGATCGCCGAAGGACGCGAGCTGACCACCGACGTCACACAGCCCTCAGTGGGTGAATACCCGGAGGTGGAGCGCAATGATGCTCCGATCCGCGCGTTCAAGGAAGACGTCCTGGCACACTTGGGCAATCCCCTCATCGATGTCCGCTCCCCTGAGGAATACACGGGACAGCGCACGCACATGCCGGCCTACCCCGAAGAGGGCGCGCTGCGCGGGGGGGCCACATTCCCACCGCCGCGTCCATCCCGTGGGCACGCGCTGCGGCTGAAGACGGCACTTACCGGAGCCGTGAAGAGCTCGAAGCCCTGTACCTCGGCGAGGCTGGCTTGGAACCCGGCGATGACGTGGTGGCCTACTGCCGCATCGGCGAGCGTTCCAGCCACACCTGGTTCGCGCTGAAGTACCTGCTGGGCTTCGACACTGTCCGCAACTACGACGCTCCTGGACCGAGTGGGGCAACGCTGTGCGGGTTCCCATCGTCAAGGGCGCCGAGCGCGGTTCCGTTCCTGCGTCCCTCGTCAGCAACTAGGGGCCCGGTCAGCACCAAGGCAGGGAATAAGGCATCCGTAGTGTTCGGCCACACAAGATGCATTGACCGCTGTTGTGCGTAAGCTGGAAGTGATGAGTACGAACACTTTGCCCACCGCCCTGGCGGAAATCGTCGATGACTTCCAGGCACTGACGGAGCCTGACCGCCTGCAACTCCTGCTCGAATTCTCGAGGGGGGGTTGCCGGAGCTTCCAGAGCGCTTGAAGGACCACCCCCCCGAACTGCTGGAACAGGTTGTGGAGTGCCAGTCACCGTTGTTTCTCACCATTGAGTCCGAGAAAAATCCCGACGGCGCGCCCGCGCCTACCGGCTCTTCTTCAAAGCTCCTCAGGAGGCGCCCACAACGCGCGGCTTCGCAGGGGTCCTGCACGAGGGCCTGGATGGATTGACTGCAGAGGAAATCCTTGCCGTGCCCGACGATATGCCGGAGTTGCTGGGCCTCACCCGGGCCATCACTCCCCCTGCGCATGCGGGGAATGACCGCCATGCTGGGGCGTATCAAGCGGAAAGTCGCAGCCGCCAGCCGGCTGGAAAACTGACCCGCTGGAAAACTGAAGGCACAACCACAGGTATGGCCAAGAAGATGGCTTCACAGGGAACGCCGGCTACTGCAGCACTTGCAGCGGCCGGCGTTCCCTTCGTGTTGCACCCCCCCTATGCGCACGATCCGTCGGCGGCCAGTTACGGCATGGAGCCTCGGAAGTCCTGGGCATTGAGCCTGAACGGGTTTTCAAGACCCTCATGGTGGAGGTTGAAGGCCGCCTGGCAGTGGCCATCGTTCCGGTGTCCGGGAACCTCGACCTAAAGTCCGTCGCAGCAGCCTCGGAGCCAAGAAGGCAGCAATGGCCGATCCCAAGGCCGCCGAACGGCGCACCGGATATGTGCTGGGAGGCATATCGCCGCTGGGACAGCGGCAGGCCTCCCCCCACAGTCCTTGACGAGTCTGCCTTGGACTTGGCTACCCTCCTTGTGTCCGGTGGCCGCCGTGGACTGGACATTGAGCTGGCTCCGGCCGATCTCGTCCGGCTTACCAAGGCCATCACGGCTCCCATCGGCACTGCCTCAAGCATCAAGGGCTGACCCGAAACCGCCTGGACACCCGCAACTCCGGGGGGGTTCCTCAGCCAGGCTGCCCGGTGGCGCCCGTCTGCCCGGGATTGTTTCGGGGGGGAGCCAGTTGCCTCTGGAGCCAGGCGCGGACCAGGCGCTCCCAGCGTTCGGGGTCCACGTTCACTCTTTGGTGTGCCGGGCGCGTCGAACGGCTCAAAGGTGACCATCTCGGGGTTCTTCTCCGCAAGGCTCGCGGAAGGCCCGAAGCACGTAGTCGTCGTCCACGCTGTGGATCAGCAAGGTGGGGGGGTCCGCAACTCGACTGCCCGCGCTTCCCAGTCCATTGCTTTCAGGTCCACAGGCAGATAGTCCGGTCAGCCTGCGCCCCAAGGGATGGCTCAGCATCATCTGTCCATACCTGCCCACGTTGTAGGGGGGGATCCTGTTCATCTCGGCGTGGTGGGCCATGACATTGACCCAATTGATGACCGGGGGGGCATCCAGTACCAACGCGCGGATGAGGTGGCGGTGCTTGGACAGGTCCGCTGTTTGCAGGCTGATCGCTCCGCCCATGGACCAGCCAAACAAAACTATTTCCTGCGCACCCTGATCCAGTGCGTATCCGATCGCGGCCTCAACGTCGCGCCATTCCGTGGAACCGAGGCCGTATCGTCCATCCGGCGCGGCGGGGGCAAGTCCGTCATTACGGTAGGAAATCAACAGGCTGTCCATACCGAGTTCCCGTGCAGTGCGGACGGCACGAAGGCCTTCCAGCGCGTGGCTCCGCGGCCGTGGACCATGATTGCGCAGACTGGCGCCGCGGCGAAGCTTCGGCCCGGATCAGCCAGGCAGGTGCTTTCCCGCCGTCGATCTCTATGTCCACGTCCTCGGCCGCAAGGCCGATCGCGGCCGGGTCCGGGTACGTTGCACCGCTCCACCAAGCACGGCGCGCCTCCGGGAGGTTGCCACTGTAAACTTCCTCGACCTCGCGCAGTACGGTTTGCTCGGCGGGCGAGTAGGACACAATCCGGCCGATCCTGGCATGTCCTTGGCCGCCGGAGAAGAAGAGGCTGAAGACGCGTCGATGGTGGTATCAGGGGTGGCCGCAAGAATGACCTGAGGTCCCTTGTCACCGCGGATTACGGCAAGTACTTCCTGGTCCTCGTGCCGGGCTGCGGGCGTGATGACACGGCGGGCAAAATACACGGCGAGCGCCGAGGATCCCGCGCCTACCAGACCGGCTACGGTACCGCCGGCCAGGAATCCTGCGATGGCCCATTTGGTTCGGAGGGAGAGTTTCTTGTCTGCAGCGTCGCTCGCTGGCGGGGGTAGTCGATGCCATGGTTCCATTGTTGCTGCTCAGCGGCGGTGCTTGGGGCAGGCGTGGACCGCGCGGCGCATCGGCCCGCGAATCCTGGCGCGTGAATCAGAGTCCCAAAAATCTGCGGACAGCGGTTCGCCGGGACTACGCTGTAGCCATGAGTGATCCCATCGTCATCCTGACTGAAGAGCCCCTCGGCCCCGACGACCGCGTTAATATCGCCAAATTGCTCGACGGCGGTGATGCGCCCCCCTCATTGTCTTGGTCCCCTCAAACACAGAGCGACATCTTCTGGTCGACTTCCTGGAAAACCTGTCGCTGCTTGATATCGCCAAGGCGTTCCGGGAACTAACTGCACAGCATCCCGACCCTGAGGCTGAGCGTGCGGAGGCCTCTGAGACGCTGGCTGCATCGCTGGCGGCGTTGGCCGGGTTGGGCGGTGGCGTCACCGGGGAGGTCGTCGACGGCGGCGCCGTGGCCGGCTTGGTGGCAAAGGTCCGTGCGGTGGACGCCGCGCAGGCGGTTGTCATTACCCGGCCCCCCCATGCCATTTCGGACACGTTCCACACTGACTGGGCCAATAAGGCACAGGATCAGCTGGGTCTTCCGGTCCTCCACCTGTACGCGGGTTCGGGATTTATCGGCGACTCGTGAGCGTTGCATTAGACATGAACACTCCTGACAACACCAGCAAGACAACTTCTGTGCCCGTGGAAAAGAGCGATGCCCAGTGGCGGGAGGAGCTGACGCCCGAGGAATACCGTGTTCTTCGGCAGGCGGGAACCGAGCGGCCATACACGGGCGAGTACTGGGACACCCACACGGAAGGCGAGTACCAGTGTCGTGCTTGTGGCAGCCGGTTGTTCACCAGCCGGGAGAAATTTGATTCCCATTGTGGTTGGCCGTCGTTCTGGGCGCCTTGGCCGAAGGTACGGTCCGGTATCTCCATGACCGCACCATGGGAATGGATCGTGTTGAAGTCCGGTGCGCCAACTGTGACTCTCATCTGGGGGGGCACGTTTTCGAGGGCGAGGGCTATGGCACGCCCACGGACCAGCGGTTCTGCATTAATTCCGTGTCGCTTCGCTTGGTGACGCCGGAAGAGAGCTAGGCAGTTCCGGACGGGCTGGCGCTTTGCCGGCCGTCCGGGAACTCAGCGTTTTTTGGGGGGCTCCATATGGCGGGACTGAATCTCAACCCGCCTTCACGCACCGGATGGCCAAGACTTTCTTATGCTCAAGCCATTCTTGGATTAGCAACGCTTTTTGCTTGCTACGCTCGGCCCAGAAGCAAACACCACTTCGAAAGGGCCGGGCTCCATGACCACTATCACCACCACTATCCTGCCGCGTGTCACCGCCGACAACGCCGAATGGATGACCCTGAAGGCTGCAGCCACAGCTCTGCAGGCACTCCAGGAGCAGGACGGCTCCATTGCCGATTCCGCAGCCCACTCCGAGGCGGCGAGCCTCGTTGCCACAGTGACTGACGCCATCGCAGCCCTGGCACCGCACTTCCCCCCCACGATGCCCGGTACCTGGAACTCCTGGTACAAGACTTCGGCCGATGGGTCGAGGGCGGCTTCGGGGTGCCGGACTTCCTGGACTCCCTCCAGCGTTCCAGCCCCCCCAGGAGCAGCGCATTGACGGCCTCCAGCACCTGGTGGTTTTCCCCCCCATGTACACGCAGAACGGCAGCACCAACAGGTTGGTCGAAGCCGTCCTGATCGAGGTTATCTGGCCGGAGTTCATTGGCGGCCTGGAGGCCGGCGAGTACTCCAACAAGCTCTTCGTCCCCCATCCGCTTCGTGGATTTCACTCCCGGGTACGACACCAACTCGGCTGTACTCTTCCCCCGAGACGGTGGCCGTCCGCGAGACCCCCTACCTTTACTTGGGGGGGCGCCATCTTCGCCGACCGCGAGGCCGCTCGTTTCCGCCGCGTCCTCAAGGCAGCTGCGGCCACCACGTCGCTGGAACTCCCCCGAGGATGCAGCTCAGCTCATCGAGGACCAGGAACTGACTCAGCGAACCTTTGTCATGTGGGACCTGATCCACGACCGCACCCACATGCGCGGGGGACCTTCCCTTCGATCCGTTCATGATCAAGCAGCGGATGCCGTTTTTCCTTTACTCGCTGGAGGAACTGCGCTGCGATCTGACCGCGTTCCGTGAGTCCGTACGCATTGAAAAAGACGAAGAAGCCGACCCCCCCGATGCCCGCAAACATGCAAAGCTCGTCCAGTATGCAGTGATCTTCGACCGGATTTTCCGTTTCGCCATCACGGGCAGCCGCGTCCGTAACTACGACGGCCTGGGTGGCCAGCTCCTGTTCGCATGGATGCACCAGCACCACGTGCTCCACTGGACGGACAGCAAGCTCTCCATCGACTGGGACGAAGCTGCCTCGGTTGTAGTGGAACTCGGTGCCAAAATCGAGGAGCTCTACTGGCGCTCGATCGACCGCCCGAAGGCTGCCCACTGGCTGGCAGCGTACGAGCTCATTTCGAGCACCGTGACTCCCCCACCCGGCGTCGGTATGGGCCAAGGCCCGGACGCGCTGCCCTTGGACGGTCCGCCCCGCGGCCTCACGGACCAGGTGCTGGATGACGAGTTCCCCCTGTCCATGTTCTACGAAGCACTGGAGAAGAAGATGCGCCCTGTCATCGAGTCCACCACCGGAATTACTGGCTCGACGGCGGCCTGATGACCACACTGACTATCCTTGTGACCGGCGGAAGCAGCGCATCGGGCATCGCCGTGGCGCGTGCGTTGGGGGCCGCGTCACAGGGTGCTCACCGTGGGTTCGGACGATGTCCGGATCAAAGCGGCCGCGGCTGAGGCCGGCAATGGGGGCAACTCCCCTGGTTTCCGATCTCTCCAGCCTGGATTCCGTACGCGAACTTGCTGCCAGCTTCCGTGACCTCGGGATCGAGGGCATCGACGGCGTGATCCACTTGGTGGGCGGCTGGCGGGGCGCCAAGGGCATCGAAGACCAAACGGATGAGGATTGGGACTCGATGGAACGGAGCGCTGTGACCACACTCCGCAACGTCTCCCGGGTCTTCTACGGCCAGATTGAAGCATCCCCCCCGCACGGCCGTTTTGCCATGGTGTCGTCAACCACCGCCGCTGCTCCAACAGCTGCAGCCGCCAGCTACGCGGCGGCAAAAGCAGCTGCAGAAGCTTGGACCTTGGCGGTAGCGGATGGTTTCCGGCGGGCGCAATCCGGAACAGCCGGGAACGCGGAAGCCTCACCGGGCAGCACAGCGCGGCAGTAATTTTCGTGGTCAAAGCCCTCGTGGATCCAGCCATGCGGGAAGCCCATCCGGAAAGGCGATTCCCCCGGGTTCACGGACGTGGAAGAACTGGCGGCTGCCGCCGTCGGACTCTTTGAACAACCCGCCGCCACCCTCAACGGCCAGCGCATCCTGCTGGCCACATAGAATCCTGCCGGCCAAATAGACTTGAAAGCGTGAATGAACAAGTGACGAGCACAACAGAGGCAATCCACAGCGCCAATGAAACCCCCGGCGCGGGTCAACTGCATAACCCTGCGGTTCGTGGGTTCGCATCGGACAACTACTCCGGCGTACATCCGGAGATCCTCTCAGCACTGGCAACCGCCAACGGCGGGCACCAGGTGTCCTACGGCGAGGACGTCTACACGGCACGGCTGCAGGAGGTCCTGGAGCAACAATTCGGCCCGGGCATCGAGACCTTCCCGGTCTTCAACGGAACCGGCGCCAACGTCCTTGCCCTGCAATCCCTCCTTCCCCCGGTGGGGGGGCGCGGTGATTTGCGCCTCCACAGCACACATCAACATGGACGAGAACGGTGCACCGGAACGGGTGGGCGGGATCAAGCTCCTGCAAGTGCCCACCGAGGACGGCAAGCTCACGCCCGAGCTGATTGACCGTGAAGCCTGGGGCTGGGGGGGCGACGAGCACCGCGCCCAGCCGCTGGTGGTGTCCATTACCCAAACCACTGAGCTCGGCACCTGCTACACGCCGCAAGAAGTGCGGGCCATCGCCGACCACGCTCACGCCAAAGGCATGAAGCTGCACATGGATGGCGCCCGGCTTGCGAACGCCGCAGCGCACCTGGACGTTCCCCCCTCCGCGCGTTCACCCCGCGACGCCGGCGTGGACATCCTGTCCTTTGGCGGCACCAAGAATGGACTACTTTTTGGTGAAGTCGTGGTGGCCCTGAACCCGGAGGCGGCTGACGGCCTGAAGTTCCTGCGCAAGATGAACATGCAACTGGCATCGAAGATGCGCTTCATCTCGGCCCAGTTCATTGCCCTGCTGGAGGATGGCCTCTGGCTGCGTTCCGCCGCCCACGCCAACGCCATGGCCGCCCGCCTGCGAACGGCAGTGGAAGGACTCGACGGCGTGAAGCCAACCCAGGCAACGCAGTCCAACGGCGTCTTCGCCATCCTTCCCGAAGGCGTGGCAGACAAGCTGCGTGAATCCTTCGCCTTCTACGACTGGGATGCCGCCCGCCGCGAAGTTCGGTGGATGTGTTCGTTCGATACCACGGAGGAAGACATTGACGCTTTCGTGGCAGCAATTAAGCGCGAACTGGCCTAACGCGTAACAGGTGCAATCCGGGGGGGCGGCGAGCCTGCACAGATTCGCTGCCCCGGACGCATAATCTGCGATGGTGAACGCCCTCGCACAGGTTCCCTCGGAATTTCTCTCCGCCTTGGGATCGCTACGAAAAGCACAATGCCGCAGCGAACTGCGGCTTGACGAGATCCCCGCTCCTGCCCGCCTGGCTCCCTACGCAGTCGCCCTGGGCGCCGAAGTTTTCAGCCCCACTGCGGCCACCCGCCAGGTTCCCGTCCATGGACCGGCCGCCAAGGCCTTCGCCGCAAACCAAGGCAGCAGTTCCTCCAGCGAAGAGGACGACGAACTGGCCACTGGCCGCTTCATCCTCCTTTATGACCCCGACGGTTCTGCTGTCTGGGAGGGAGAGTTCCGAATCGTCACTTACATTCGGGCTCAAATGGACGCAGAGATGGGGAATGACTCCATGCTCGGCTCTGTTGCCTGGACCTGGCTCGTTGACGCTTGGAGAACCGCGCCGCGCCCTATCGGGCTGCCGGCGGCACTGCCACCAGGATCCTGTCCGAAAGCTTCGGCACCTTGGCCGAACGGCCGGACACCATAGACATCGAGCTCCGGGCGTCCTGGACACCGGCCAGCCAGGACGTACAAGCCCACCTCGAAGCCTGGTCCGACATGGTATGCACCTTCGCAGGCCTGCCGCCCCTGCCGCCAGGGTCACCGGACTACCCAACAGGAGACTCAATTGAGTGTGAGAAACGCGTCGGCGGTACCCGCAAAGGACCTGAAACACCCCGCTGCGGCCGGAATCGGTAAGCTTAACCCACCATGACCCCTGAAAATCCGGAAAACACCACGGCCGGCGATCCGGTTGCTGATCCCACCACCCACATCAAGGTAGACGGCTTCGATAGCCACGTCCCTGAAATCATCGATCTCGATACTCCCCGCGAAGGCGTACCCCTGGTCATCGACACCCCCGTCCGGGCTGGAGCGGTGCGCAACCGCAATCGCCGCCGGAACAGGACCTGCCGGAGTGGACGCAGAACGCGCTTCCGGCTTCCGCTACGGGCAGCGGGCTTTCCTGGTACAGATCCGCCGCGAGGCGCCGGAACCTGGCTGATCGATCCCGAACCATTCGAGAACCTGGACATCATCAATGACGCCCTCCGCGGCGTCGAATGGATCCTTCACGCGGCGTCACAGGACCTCCCTTGCCTTTCGGAGCTCGGCATGTGGCCGGACAAGCTCTTCGATACCGAACTTGCCGCCCGCCTCGCGGGACTCCCCCGCGTGGGTCTTGCGGCCGTCATTGAACAACTCCTCGGATTCGGCCTCGCGAAAGAACACTCCGCTGCCGACTGGTCCACACGCCCCCCTGCCGGAACCCTGGCTGCGATACGCAGCGCTCGACGTCGAAGTCCTCGCAGAACTCCGCGAGGAACTCATCGAGTTGCTGGAGGCTGACGGCAAGCTTGAATACGCCGAACAGGAGTTTGCAGGCATCCTCGCGGCAGGCCTTTCCGCCCCCGCGCGTGGATCCCTGGCGGAAGACCTCCGGACTCCACCAGATACGCGACCGCCGCCAATTGGCAGCTGTACGTGAACTGTGGCTTGAGCGGGACCAATTGGCCCGCAAACGGGACGTAGCTCCCGGACGGCTCATCCCCGACTCGGCGCTGGTGGCTGCAGCCAAAGCCATGCCCACCACCGTGCCGCAGCTCCTGGCCACCAAGGATTCCACGGCCGGTCCGCCCAGAGGGAAGCCCCGCGCTGGCTCCGCTGCATCACCAACGCCAGGACACTCACGGATCTCCCACCCCTGCACCTACCCACCAACGCCCCCCGCCTCCGCCACGGGTCTGGGCGGACAGGGATCCCGAGGCCGCAGCACGCCTTGCCACCGCCAGGCCGGCCCTGCAGGCAAAGGCAGATGAGCTGAAGCTGCCAGTGGAGAACCTGCTGACACCGGATTATTTGCGACGGGTTGCCTGGCGCCCTCCGGCTGATGTTTCCCTGGAGTCCGTCGCTGCAGAGTTGCGGTCCCTGGGTGCGCGTGAGTGGCAAATCTCCTTCGCCGCTCCGATACTCACCGAAGCGTGCTTGAACCCGGCTCCGCTTCCCGGCAAGGAGTCCAAGGGGAAGGAAGTCCAAGCGTCCAAGGACGCGCTACCTTCCGGTAATGCCGGCTGAGCTCCCGCCCGCTTTGAGGCCTGTCACCCGAACTGAGGTTCGTGGGGCAGGCCTTTCGCGTCCCCCCGGGGACGGGTGGGTAACGCCTGGGTCGCGGGCCTTGCAAGCTAAGTTACCCACGAGTAACATTGGACCAATGCCAGCCGAAGCACCCGCGACGCGGGATTCGGCGCCATGTCTCAACGAGGAGTTATTACATGAGTCCATCACGCAGTGCTCAGAGGAACGTCCGCGACGTCGTCTTCGTGGACGGGGGGGTGCGCACCCCCCCTTCGGAAAGGCCGGCGAAAAAGGCATATATGCGGGCACCCGCGCCGATGACCTCGTGGTGAAGTGCATCCGCGAACTGATGCGCCGGAATCCCTCACTGCCCGCGGACCGGATCGACGAAGTTGCCATCGCTGCCACCACCCAGACCGGGGGGGATCAAGGCCTCACCATCGGCCGCACAGCGGCGCTGCTGGCCGGGCTCCCCCCCGCACGGTACCCGCTTCGCCATCGACCGCATGTGCGCTGGTGCCATGACTGCAGTAACGACGACGGCGAGCGGCATCGGTTTCGGTGCCTACGACGTCGTCATTGCAGGCGGCGTGGAGCACATGGGCAACCACCCCCCCATGGGTGCAGGCGCCGATCCCAATCCGCGGTTCATGTCCGAAAGGCTGGTGGACCCCGCGGCCCTGAACATGGGCAACACAGCAGAGAACCTGCACGACCGCTTCCCCCCCGCGATCACCAAGGACCGCACGGACACCTATGCAGCGGCCTCCCAGGCCAAACTCGCCGCAGCTTACTCCAACGAACAAATCCAGCATGACCTGGTCCCCCGTAGCCACCATGAAGCCCGGCCAGCTGGGGCCCTGCACACCGCTGACGAGCCGCCGCGGCCCGGCACCACTGTTGCCGACCTGGCCGAATTGCGGACACCGTTCCGCGCCCATGGTCGCGTCACCGCCGGCAACGCTGCAGGATTGAACGACGGCGCCACAGCCGCGGTTCTCGCTTCGGCCGAAGCTGCTGAAGAACTTGGCCTCTCGGTCAAGATGCGCTTGGTCTCCTATGCTTTCGCCGGCGTCGAACCCGAGGTTATGGGAATCGGACCGGTTCCCGCCACGGAAAAGGCCCTGAAGAACGCGGGACTGGGTATCGAGGACATTGGACTCTTCGAAATCAACGAGGCCTTCGCCGTCCAGGTCCTCAGCTTCCTGGACCACTTCGGCATCGCCGATGACGATCCCCCCCGGGTCAACCGCTATGGCGGTGCGATCGCCGTCGGACACCCCCCCTTGCTTCCTCGGGCGTCCGCCTGATGAACCAGCTCGCGCGGCAGTTCGAGGAAGACCACTCTGTCCGTTACGGCATTACCACCATGTGCATTGGACTGGGCATGGGCGCCACGGTGATCTGGGAAAACCCGCACCATGCAGCCTACGAAGTGTTCGCCAATGACCAGGCACCACCGAAGCCACCACCGAAGGAGCCGCCGCATGAGCGCCGCCGAATTCCAGAAGCTCGCCGCGCTTTTCCCTGATGAGGTTGTCACGCACTCCTATGTGCAGGACATCAAGCTGCCGGGGGGGAGCGCCGGGACCATCGCGCTGATCACCTTGGATAATGGCCTTGACCACTCCAAGCCCACCACACTGGGGGGGCCCAATACGCTCGTTGAACTCGGCGGGGTCTTGGAGAAGCTCAAGGAGCGGGCCTCGAGGGGGGGAAATCGTTGGCGTCGGGGGGGTCACCGGAAAGCCGTACTTCCTGGTGGCCGGGGCCGACCTTTCGGCCGTAAAAACACTCAAGGAACGCGAGCACGGCTCTGGATGGCGCAGCTTGGCCACGCCGTCTACAGCACGCTCGCCGACCTGGGTGTTCCGAGCTTCGCCTTCATCAATGGCCTGGCCCTGGGCGGCGGGCTGGAGATCGCCCTGCAGTCCACGTATCGGACCGTCTCCACGGGTGCCGGCGCGCTGGCCTTGCCTGAAGCGTTCATCGGCCTCGTACCGGGTTGGGGGGGTGGCGTCTACATCCTGCCCCCCCGCCTCATCGGTCCCGAGAATGCCGTCAAGGTGATGATCGAGAATCCCCCCCTCAGCAACAACCGCACGCTGACCGGACCCCAGGCGTTCGAACTCGGCGTGGCTGATGCCATGTTCGAACCTGCCGACTTTGTGGAGCAGTCGCTCGCGTGGGCGGCCCAGGTCATTTCCGGCGAGGTGACGCCTGAGCGGAAGAACTCCGTTGATGCCACCGATGACGCAGTCACCGCCCGTTGGGCAGCTGCGGTAGCCGCAGGTCGGGCTTTCGTGGAGTCCAAGACCTCCAACGCCTCCCCCCCGCCCGGGCAAGGTCTTGGACGTCATGGAGGCCAACCGCACCTTGACCCAAGCCGAGTCGGCTGAACTCGAGTGCGAGACCCTCGCCGGGCTCATGCAAACCGACGAGTTCCGCTCTACCGTGTACGCGTTCCTGGACCTCGTCCAAAAGCGCTCCAAGCGTCCCGCGGGCGCCCCCCGATCGCAAGCTTGCCCGCCCCCCCGTCACCAAGATCGGAGTTGTGGGTGCAGGGCTCATGGCAAGCCAGCTGGCATTGTTGTTCGCCCGGCAGCTGAAAGTCCCGGTGGTCATGACCGATATCGATCAGGCACGGGTGGACAAGGGCGTCGCATACGTCCACGCCGAAGTCGACAAAATGCTTGCCAAGAAGCGGATCAAGCAGGACGCCGCCAACAGGACCAAAGCGCTCATTACGGGTTCCGTCTCCAAGGAAGCCTTCGCCGATGCCGACTTCGTCATCGAAGCCGTCTTTGAAGAACTGCACATCAAGAAGCAGGTCTTCGCCGAGGTGGAAGCGATCGTTTCTCCCGAGTGCATTCTGGCCACGAACACGTCCTCACTGTCCGTCACTGCCATGGCCGAAGATTTGAAGCACCCCGAACGCCTGGTGGGCTTCCACTTCTTCAACCCGGTGGCTGTCATGCCGTTGTTGGAGATCGTTCGGGCACCAAAGACCGACGACGCCGTCCTGGCCACCGCGTTCGAGCTCGCCAAGGGACTCAAGAAGACTGCCGTCCTGGTCAAGGATGCCGCCGCCTTCGTGGTCAACCGCATCCTGCTACGCCTCATGGGCGAGGTTATCGCGGCGTTCGACGAAGGAACCCCGGCGGAGGTGGCAGACAGCGCGCTGCGTCCCATGGGGCTGCCAATGTCGCCGTTCACCTTGAGTGCAATGGTTGGCCTGCCGGTCGCCCAGCATGTCCAGGAGTCCCTGCACGCCGCGTTCGGCCACCGGTTCCCGGTCTCGCAAAACCTGCAGAAACTCATCGACAACGGAGTGAAGAGCCTCTGGGTCCCCCCCGGGCCTGACGGAACTCCCGTCATCCCGGCTGAGACGCTGGCCATCATGTCCTTCGGCAACACCCCGTCCACTGGCGAAGAAGTCCTCCGGCGCACCCAGGATGCACTGGCCGAGGAGATAGGACTGATGCTCGAAGAAGGTGTCGTGGCCGGACCCGAAGACATCGACCTTTGCGTCATCATGGGCGCAGGGTGGCCGATGTTCCTGGGCGGCATTACGCCGTACCTGGACCGGGTGGGCGCATCGGAGCGTGTCAACGGCAAGCGGTTTCTCGCCCCTGGCGTTGCATCAGCGCCTGCCTAACCCATCCCTCTCTCAGATCCCGCGGCCTAAACCGGAACGCTCTCTCATATCCGCCGCTTAAACCGGAACGCTCTCTCACCTTGGTGGGAGAGCGTTCCGGTTTAAGGCTGTTATGTGAGAGAGGGACGCCTGTAAGTGGGTGGGATGTGAGAGAGGGTTAGAAGAGTGCCACCTTCGCGCCCGCGGGAAGATCTCGTCCAGTTCCTCGCGATCCTCCTGCGTGGGGGGGACCCAGCACACGGCTTCGGCGTTCTCACGGATCTGCTCCGGACGGGTGGCACCCGCGATGACGCTGCTGACGCCGGGCTGCGCGGCCAACCAGGAGAAAGCCAACTGAAGCTCGCTGATGTCCCGTTCTTTGGCGAACTGGCCGAAGCGGCCAAGCTGCTCCCAGTCGGCGTCGTGTACGAGGTTGGTGCGGGTGTGGCTCAATCGTGAGCCTTCCGGGGCTTTCCCTGCGGAGTACTTTCCGGTGAGCAGCCGTTGGCCAAGGGGAAGTACGGCAGGACACCCAAGGAGAAGGCCCCCCCGGCTGCGGGAAGCACTTCGAGTTCGGCGCGCCGATCCAGGAGGTTGTAATGGTTCTGCGTCGAGATGAAGCGGACGCCACCTGATGGTGATTGTCGTGCTACATACTCAGCCTCGGCTATCTGCCAGCCGGCAAAGTTGGAATGGCCGATGTACCGCACCTTGCCGCTGGACACCAGGTCACCCAAGGCTGCCAGGGTCTCCTCGATGGGAGTCCGCGGATCCGGGGGTGTGGAACTGGTAGAGGTCGATCCAGTCGGTGTCCAAGCGGCGGAGGGAAGCTTCGACGGCTTTGACAATGTATTGACGCGAACCCCCCCGGGCGTCGAAGTCCCTGCCGTTGGCTCCGCGCATGTCCATACCGAACTTGGTTCCGATGACCACGTCATCACGGCGGCCTTTCAGCGCCTTGCCCAGCATGACCTCACTGAGGCCTGGCTCACGACCGTAAACATCGGCGACGTCGAAGAACGTTACCCCCCCGGCATCAATCGCGGCGTGGACAACAGCGTCCGTGCCTTCCTGGGACTCAGTGGGAGTATTGGCGCGGCCCAGGTTGTTGCAGCCCAGCCCCCCCACAGCTGAGACGGTCAGTCCGGAACGGCCAAGCGTCGGTATTCAGTCATGAATTCAGCCTATACGGGGCGCGGGGGACCAGTTGGTCACCCGAGGCAACAAAAGCACTCCAAGCTAACGGGCGCCGTAGGAGATACCTGATTCCTCCATGGCATCCTCAAGCTGCGCTATGGCTACCGGCCCATGCCGTGGAGCTTGGAAAGTTTCAGCTCGCCGAACTCGGCCAGCTGCTCCAGCGTCTCTATCCCTTCGTGGGCCAGAGCCCGTTTCGCCGGCGCAGCGAGACCTTTGGGCAGCGGCGTATGTCCGGGCCAGTTGCTCTTGGACGACATGGAGATCCCTCCTGATGCGTTGGGTGCTACTTAGAGAGTAAAGCCCACACCCTGCTTGGGCGAGTGCTTCACCCGGAATGCCGTGGGGTCGCTGTGTGGCGCTGCTGCGACCGTGAGCTTGGTGAAGTCCAGATCCTCACCGCGGACGCAGATCTTGATGCGTTCACAGCCTTATTGACGTCCGGGCAGAGGCAGAAGATGTTCAGATGGCCGTTGCCGATTTCCGAACGGTCCACCACGCCCAGCCCACGCCACGCCAGCTCACCGGTGAGGGCGGCTTTGGCTTTCCGCTCAAGATGCCGGTCACGTTCGGTGCCGTCCTTGGTTTTCAAGGCGATTTGGGCAACTACCCAGAACTGTTCGGACTCGGGAATCTCGCGTAGCCGTCTTCCTCGCATTGCGCGGCAAAAGCGGCCATCAGGCTTCCACGGCAGATTCGTCGTCAACGTTTGCTTCGTCGGTCTTGCTCTGGTGGCCCACTACACCGTGATTGACCACGAACTCTTGGTCTTCGTCGTCGTACCAGGCCTCCCGGAAGTGAAGCACTCCTTCGTCGTCGCGCTTGTACGCGCGGATGATGCCGCTCATGCTCGTCCTTTCCTGAACCACTCGGCGCTGGTGCTGGTGGCTCCATTGACGTCGAAAGGTGCTTTCATGGTGTCCACTGCCTCGAAGAGGGCTGCGCATTCTGCGCGCATTGCGTCCACCGTCTGTTGCGGATAGCCCATGGCCATCCGATGCTGCTCAAACTCGTCTTCATCGTCCACGAACACCCCCGTGCCTGGTGGAACGGATGACGTCCAGATCCATGTCGATCATGTGGAACTCTGTTACACCCGGCTTGAGGGGGGGTTCCAAGCGTGGGCTGTGGCGAGGTCGACGTAGATCCTGAAGTCGCCCGGATAGCTGTCGTCATAGAACGTCGCCACAAACTCACCGGTCCGTGGGACCAACAAGACAGCATCAGACGCCGTGTAGAAAGCCGCGCCCGGGCGTGCGCAAAACTCCCCCCCCGCTCCCTGAAATATCCACCAACCGTGAATGTCCTCACCAAGGTAGCGACCAGGCACCACCCAGTGGCTTTGCCGTCCCACTTCCTGTTCCTCGACACCACGAGGTCGCCGGGCTGCAATGCGCCCGGCACGCGCTCGTCCGTCACAGGGTTGGCAGGCTGCCGGTGGTGGGGTGTTCCTGGCCCGGGAGGGGCCTGGCAAACGGGACCTTCGTCCCCAAAACCTGTGCTACGACGTCGTGGGTTATTTTCTGGGCGGTGAGGCCCACGCGTTCCAGTACCTGGCTGCGGGAGCCGTGTACCAGGAATTCAACGGGCAAGCCCACCTCGTTCAGTGCGGTGTCTACACCGGCAGCCCGCATTTCCTGCCGTATACGCGAGCCCACGCCACCTGCCCGGACGCCGTCTTCGATGCAGATCACCAAGCGGTGACGGGCGGCAAGGGCGATGATCGATTTCCGCACAGGGAGGACCCACCGGGGATCCACCACAGTGGAGCTGATGCCCTGGGCACCCAAGCGGGTAGCAACATCGAGTGCGAGTTCGGACATGGCACCGACGCTGACAATCAACACATCGTTCTCGGTAGAGCTCCGGGCGCCGCGCGAGAATGTCAACGCCGTCATGAAGCCTCTCGATAGCTTCAACCTCGGAACCGACGCTGCCCTTGGAGAACCGCACCACAGTGGGAGCATCGTTGATCGCCACCGCCTCACGCAGTTCTTCGCGGAGCCGGGTGGCATCGCGGGGGGGAGCAGCCAGATGGAGCCCGGGCACGATCTGGACCATCGCCATATCCCACATCCCGTGATGGCTGGGTCCGTCCGGGCCCGTCACGCCGGCACGGTCCAGGACTATAGTGACACCGGCTTTGTGCAGCGCGACATCCATGAGGAGCTGGTCAAAGGCGCGGTTCAAGAAGGTTGCGTACACGGCCACCACCGGGTGGAGGCCACCGAACGCCATTCCTGCGGCGGACGTCAGCGCATGCTGCTCCGCAATGCCGACGTCGATCACCCGCTCCGGATGGCGCTCAGCGAACTTGTGCAATCCCACAGGGATGAGCATGGCGCCGGTGATGCCCACAATGTCGGGGCGCTCATCAGCAATATCCGCGATTTCTTCAGCGAATACCGAGGTCCAGGACCGCGCTCCAGGCATTTCGGTGGGCTCGCCCGTTTCAGGGTCGATGATTCCTACGGCGTGGAATTGGTCTGCTTCATTGGCGAGAGCGGGAGCATAGCCGTGGCCCTTTTCCGTCATGGCGTGCACAATGACGGGTCCGCCATAAGCCTTGGCGGTGTTGAGGGCATGCTCCATGGCCTGGAGGTTATGCCCGTCAACCGGGCCGATGTACTTCATGCCAAGGTCCTCGAACATGCCCTGCGGGGGGGCCCACCAGTCCTTGATGCCCTTCTTCATGGCATGCAGGCTCTTATAGGTGAACTGGCCGGCCGGGCCGCCGTCCTGGAGCTTCTTCTTCCACCAGTCCAGCATCCGCTCGTAGGCCGGGGTGGTGCGGAGGGAGTCGATGGTGGGACGCAGTGAGGCAAGGTAGTCAGCAAAACCGCCCACAGTGGGAGCATAGGAGCGTCCATTGTCGTTGACAACGATCACCACGCGGCGCCGTTTATCGGCGGCAATGTTGTTGATGGCTTCCCATGCCATTCCACCGGTCAGCGCGCCATCGCCAACAACGGCGACGACGAACCGGTCGCCCTCACCGGTCAACTGCCGGGCACGCGAAATGCCATCTGCCCAGGACAAGGAGGAGGACGCATGTGAACTTTCCACGATGTCGTGCTCGGACTCCGCGCGTCCGGATAACCGGACAGGCCTCCTTGCTGGCGAAGCGTGGTGAAGTCCTGACGTCCTGTCAGCAGCTTGTGGACATAGGACTGGTGCCCGGTGTCGAACACCACGCTGTCCCGCGGGGGGGATTCGAAATTCCGGTGGACAGCGAGCGTGAGTTCAACAACGCCCAGGTTGGGACCAAGGTGTCCACCCGTTGCAGCTACGTTGGTGATCAGGAATTCCCTGATTTCGCCGGCCAGTTGTTCCAGCTCCGTGCCGGACAGTTTGGCCAGGTCCCGTGGATCCTTGACGGTTTCCAAAAGTCCCAACGGCCCTCCTTAGGGTGAATGACGTGCTTGTTAACTCTAGCGCGTGCCCGGGCCCACGCGTTGCGCTCTGGATCCGGGCCCCCCCGGCATCGTTCTTCCCGTCCGGGTCCCGGGACGCCAACAGCCCCGGCTGGTCAGGCGACCAGCCGGGGGCTGTCCGGCTTCTGGATCAGCTGGAAACCAGCCGGTCCGTTATGCCGAGATCTGGCGCAGGACGTACTGCAGGATGCCGCCGTTGCGGTAGTAGTCCGCTTCACCCGGTGTATCGATGCGCAGAACGGCATCGAAGGACTTGGCGGTACCGTCTTCAGCCGTGGCCGTTACCTTGAGCGTCTTCGGCGTGGTGCCGTTGTTGAGCTCGGTGACGCCTTCCACCGCGAAGGTCTCCGTACCCGTCAGCCCCAGCGTTGCTGCGGACTCTCCGGCAGGGTACTGCAACGGAAGGACGCCCATGCCAATGAGGTTGGAGCGGTGGATGCGCTCGTAGCTTTCAGCGACGACGGCCTTGACGCCCAGGAGCGCGGTGCCCTTGGCCGCCCAGTCACGGGACGAACCAGAACCATATTCCTTGCCTGCCAGGACAACCAGGGGCGTCCCCCCCGCTGCCTGGTAGTTCTGGGCTGCATCGTAGACGTAGGCCTGGGGCGCACCTTCCTGGCTGAAGTCGCGGGTGAAGCCACCCTCGACGTTGTCCAAGAGCTGGTTCTTGATGCGGATGTTGGCAAACGTACCGCGGATCATGACTTCGTGGTTGCCACGGCGTGAACCGTAGGAGTTGAAGTCCTTGCGCTCCACACCGTTGGCCAGGAGGTACTGGCCCGCGGGGGGGTGTCCGACTTGAAGGAACCGGCCGGGGGGGAGATGTGGTCCGTGGTGACGGAATCGCCGAGCTTCAAGAGCACACGCGCCCGAGATGTCCTTGACGGGATCCGGCTGGGCCTTCATGCCCTCGAAGTATGGGGCTTCCGCACGTAGGTGGAATCTTCGGCCCACGCGAAGGTGTCACCGGCAGGGGGTGTCGAGTGCCTTCCAGCGCTCGTCGCCGTCGAAGACGCCCTCGTAACCCTTGGCGAACATAGCCTCGTCGATGGAGGAGTCGATGACTTCCTGCACCTCGATGGGGGTTCGGCCAGATGTCCTTCAGGAAGACTTCGTTGCCTTCGGAGTCGGTGCCCAGGGCATCGGTATCGAAGTCGAAGTCCATGGTGCCGGCCAGTGCGTAGGCGATGACCAGTGGCGGCGAGGCCAGGTAGTTCATCTTCACGTCCGGGTTGATGCGGCCTTCGAAGTTGCGGTTACCCGACAGGACAGCGGTGACGGAGAGGTCGTTGGCCTGGATGGCCTCGGAGATTTCCGGCTCCAGCGGTCCGGAGTTACCGATGCAGGTGGCGCAGCCGTAACCCACGATGTAGAAGCCAAGCTTCTCCAAGTAAGGGGTCAGACCGGACTTTTCGTAGTAGTCCGTGACGACCTTCGAACCCGGGGCAACAGAGGTCTTGACCCACGGCTTGGAGGTCAGGCCCTTGTCCACGGCGTTGCGTGCAAGGAGGGCCGCAGCAGCATGACGGACGGGTTGGACGTGTTGGTGCAGGACGTGATCGAAGCGATCGACACTGCTCCGTGGTCCAGCTCGAACTCGCGGCCGTCGGCCGTGGTGACCTTGACCGGCGAAGAGGGGGGGCGGCCATGCGCACCGTTGGCGGCGGATGCAACGCGTGCCGTCTCCGTGGTGTGCGAATCAGCATGTGTGAAGGACGGCGAATCGGAAGCCGGGAACGACTCATCAAGGGCCTCGTCCACGCTGCCGTCTTCGATGGCGACGTAGTTGTGGATGTCCTTGCGGAACTGTTCCTTGGCATCCGTGAGCTCAATGCGGTCCTGGGGACGCTTGGGGGGGCCTGAGATGGAGGGAACAACGGTGGACAGGTCCAGCTCGAGGAACTCGGAGAACCGCAGTTCGCGGGAGGGATCGTGCCAGAGGCCCTGTTCCTTGCTGTATGCCTCCACGAGGGCGACATTTGCTTCGGAGCGGCCGGTCAGGCGCAAGTAGTCCAGGGTGACGTCGTCGATCGGGAACATGGCAGCCGTGGAACCGAACTCCGGGCTCATGTTGCCGATGGTTGCACGGTTGGCCAGCGGCACAGCGGCGACGCCCTCACCGTAGAACTCAACGAACTTGCCAACAACACCGTGCTTGCGCAGCATTTCGGTGATGGTCAGCACCACGTCAGTCGCGGTAGCGCCTGCGGGGGGGATGCTGCCCTTGAGCTTGAAGCCGACAACGCGGGGAATCAGCATGGAGACGGGCTGGCCGAGCATTGCAGCTTCGGCTTCGATACCGCCAACGCCCCCAACCCAGGATGCCCAGGCCGTTGACCATGGTGGTGTGCGAGTCGGTGCCAACACAAGTGTCGGGGTAGCGCGGACAACACCGTCTACCTCGCGGGTCATGACCGTGCGTGCCAGGTACTCGATGTTGACCTGGTGTACGATGCCGGTTCCCGGGGGAACAACCTTGAAGTCATCGAATGCGGTCTGGCCCCCCCAGCGAAGGAACTGGTAGCGCTCACCGTTGCGCTGGTATTCGATCTCCATGTTGCGCTCCAGTGCGCCGGAGTTTCCGAAGGCATCGATCTGGACGGAGTGGTCGATGACCATTTCTGCAGGCGCCAATGGGTTGACGCGCTTCGGGTCACCGCCGAGCTCCTTGACGGCTTCACGCATGGTAGCCAGGTCCACGACGCAGGGAACGCCGGTGAAGTCCTGCATGATGACGCGGGCGGGGGTGAACTGGATTTCCGTGTCGGGCTCCGCATTGGGATCCCAACCGGCCAGGGCGCGGACATGGTCAGCCGTAATATTGGCGCCATCCTCAGTCCGCAGGAGGTTTTCAAGCAATACCTTAAGGCTGAACGGAAGCTGTCTGCGCCCTCTACGGAGTTCAACCGGAAAATTTCATAGTCGGTGCCGGCTACATTCAGTACGCCTTTGGAACCGAAGCTGTCCACAGTGCTCATGGCAGGACTCCTCTCGCAACAGTTTCATCTTTGTCGCGTGGTTGGCCGCTAGCCAGTTAGGCGCACCTTACTTAGCCGGGCGGCATCTCTCGTGGTCACCCCGGTCCGCGGCGTTGAATACTGCGGACCGGGGCTACTACAGCCATCGTAGTGGCATACTCCAGCGTTGCGTCACTGATCAGGCATCGCGACCGAAACAGGCCGTTCCTCCTTCTGCACCATGCAGTCTGGCGGTCCGTCGGCTAAGCGGCGGGGGACGATCAGCTACCGTTTCCAAATGATGGGTGTTCGGGTACAAATCGAAGGCGCGCAGCGATCGAGTCGCCAACCACCTTGATGGAAGTAACCCAGATCACGTGCGAAGGATGCCGGATCACACGACACATAGGCAATTGCGCGGGGGGGCCCGGTGGCCATCAGTTGCTTGACCACAGCCTTGCCGGCTCCGGCGCGGGGGGGTGGATCCAGCACCAGCGAGTCGAAGCTGCGGGAGCGTTGGTGCAGGACCCGCTCAACACGTCCCTGAACGATTTCCACCTGGCTTCACCGTGCAGGTTTTTGCGGGCGTCGCGGCTGGTGCCCGGAGCGCCCTCCACGGAAAGTACCGAACCGGTCACTCCGACGGCGTCCGCCAGAGGTGCTGTAAACAGGCCCGCACCGGCGTAGAGGTCGGCAACTGCGGCGCCGGGCTGCAAGTACCCGCCGTTGGAAAGATAGCCCGTTACAGCGTCCACCAGCGTGTCCGGGGCGTCCTTGTGGATCTGCCAAAAACCCTCACCGGTCACACGGTATTCATGCCCTGCCGCACTCTCCTGCACCCAGGTTCTCCCCCCCGCAGCTGCAGGACCTCGCCCTTGCTGGGATCGAAACTCGCAACCGAGACGTCGTGCGGCAACTGCGACAGGATGCTGTGCAATCTCTTGGGGCTCGTGGATTCTTCCGGAGCCAGCAGGATCAGGGGCCGCGAACCGTTGGCGGGCACCGCGACCTCCACGCGGGCAATACCGGACAAGTCAAGGTCCCACAGCTTCAGCTCGTTGACTCCTGCAAGCGCCAACGGCATCTCCTTGATGGGAAGCACAACGTCTGAACGGTGCGCATGCATCCCCCCCAACCGGCCCTTTGGGGTCACCGCGAAGCTGGCGCGCGTACGCCAGCCGAGTCCGCCGTCGTGATTGTCTCCCACAGCTTCCACCTCTGTGGCCAGGTCCAAACCGGCAAGCCGCTTGAGCTGTTCGGAAAGCACCTCGCTTTCAGGGCCCGTTGGCGCTGCAGGGAAATGTGTCCGAGCTCGGCGCCGCCCACCGGCGGAGCCCCGCGGCTCCATGAGCCCAGCGAATCGGCCTGCTTCCAGAAGTGCGGAACGCGGTCAGGTGAGGCCTCCAGGACCTCGACGACGTCGGCACGCCAGAAGCGCGACGAGTCGCCGGAGTCAGTCAACCGGATACGGACCTTCTCCCCCGGGATCGCATGCCGGACGAAGATGACGCGCCTTCGTGCCTGGCGACGAAGTGCCCGCCATGGGCTATGGGGCCGACATCCACCACCAGTTCAGTGGGGGGGTGCGCCTTGGTCTCCGGCGCGTTGGGGTTGGGGGGGTATTGCTGTGGGAAGTCATTAAGTATCCTGCAGTGCCTTTGCTTCTTCGGAGGACTTCAGCTGCCAAGGAACACTGGCAACCATGACTCCGGATTCGAAATGGAGCCGTGTCTTTATTCTGAGTGCTGTTTGGTTGTGGACGAGTTGTTCCCACCATTTACCCACCACATATTCGGGGATATACACCACGATGAGGTCACGCGGGGGGGAGTCGCGGCGCACGTTCTTGATGTAGTCCATGATGGGGGGGGTTACGGTTTCGCGGTACGGGCTGGCCAGTACGGTCAGGGGGGGACGGGAATTTCCAGCTTCTCCCAATCCCGGACAGTTTGCTCGGTCTCTTCCGTGTTGATGTCCACCGTCACTGCATCCAGGCGCGACGGCCGGGACGCCCGGGCATAAGCCAGCGCACGAAGCACCGGTTTGCGGACGTGCGAGACAAGAAGTACCGCGTGCACCCGCGTGGGAAGTGCCCGCGGTGACGAATCCTCGTCCACGGCCAATTCCTTGGCCACATTGTCATAGTGGGCGCGGATGCTCCACATGATGAGGAAGAGGACAAACATGGCCAGCAACGCTATCCAGGCGCCCTGCTCAAATTTGGTGATGAGGACGATGACGAGGACCAGCGCCGTCATGCCAAAACCCACCATGTTGATAGTGCGCGACTTGAAGATCCGGCGACGGACAGCTTTATCCCTGGCCAGTTTCAGCTCTCGCCCCCCCAGTGCCGGACCATGCCGAGCTGGCTGGCCGTGAAAGAGATGAAGACGCCACAATGTACAGCTGGATCAACTTGGTGACATCTGCGTTGAACGCGAGAATCAGGACCAGCGCCCCCGGCTGCCAACGCAAGGACGCCGTTGCTGAACGCAAGCCTGTCACCGCGAGTGCGGAGCTGGCGTGGAAGGTAGCCGTCCTGGGCAAGGATCGAGCCCAGCACGGGGGGGAAACCGTTGAAAGCTGTGTTGGAAGCGAACACCAGGATGATGCCGGTGGCCGCAACCACGATATAGAAAAGGATGGAGCCGGAACCGAAAATGGTGTCTGCTATCTGGCTGATGGCAGGGGGGGTCTGGATGTAGTCCTCCGGAAGCGGCTTGCCGTCCACCAGGAATTCCCGGGCCGGATCGAGGACGATGTGGACCTTTGTAGCGTTAGCCAGATAAATGATGCCCGCAAGCATGGCCGAGGCAATAACGCCCAGAAGCAGCAGCGTGGTGGCGGCGTTCTTGCTCTTCGGCTTCTTGAAATTCGGCACCCCCCCGTTGCTGATGGCTTCGACGCCGGTCAGCGCCGCCGCCCCCCCGATGAAAAGGCACGCAGAAGCAGGAAGGCCCCCCCGGCCAGCCCTACCAGGCCCTCATCGAATCCGGGCTCAGGAACGATGGTGAAGTTGGCGGAAGGCGCCTCCCCCAAGGTGCCGGTGGCAGCCTGGAAGATGCCCACCGCGGTCATTCCAAGGATGGACGCATGAAGATGTACGTAGGGACAGCGAAGAGCGTCCCGGCTTCCTTGACCCCCCCGCGAAGATTGACCAGGGCCAGGATAATCACGCCAATAGTGGCGATCATTGCCTGCTGGCCATGCAGCGCCGGGATGGCGGTAGTCAGGTATGTAGCTGCCGAAGACATGGACACTGCAACAGTGAGGACGTAGTCCACCAGCAGCGCAGAAGCGACCGTGAGACCGGCGTACTTGCCGAGGTTGACGTTGGCAATCTCGTAGTCGCCGCCGCCGGAGGGATAGGCGTGCACGTTCTGGCGGTAGGACGCCACGACTGTGAGCAAAACCACCATGACGGCGAGGCCCACCAGCGGGGAGAACGCCACTGCGCTCACGCCCGCAAGGGCAAGCGTTAGGAGGATTTCATCCGGGGCGTATGCCACCGAGGACAAAGCGTCCGAGGCGAAGACGGGCAAAGCGATGCGTTTGGGCAATAAGGTGTGGGACAGGCGGTCATTCCGGACCGGCCGGCCCACCAGCACCCGCTTCGCGGCATTCAAAATTGTCAGCACTCCGCAAAGCTACTCTGAATCCACAGGGATGTCATGACGGTTGTCGCCGGCTTACCCGCGCTGCACCGGTAAAGTCATACCGAGCGGGATGGACAACACACATAAGGAGACACGGTGGCTCACTTCGTGATCATGGTTGCGCCGTGTTGGCGCAACCCTGGCACACACTTTGGAGGATGCAGGCCACTCAGTGGCCATCATCGACCAGGACGAGCGGGCCTTCCGCCGGCTCCGCAACACCTTCACGGGTCGCAAAGTCACCGGGGGTCGGCTTCGACCGGGACACCCTGAAGCAAGCAGGAGTGGAAGAGGCCTACGCCTTCGCCGCCGTTTCCAGCGGCGACAACTCCAACATCCTCGCCACACGCGTAGCCCGCGAAACGTTCCATGTTGCCCATGTGGTGGCACGCATCTATGATCCCGGCCGCGCCGAAATCTACCAGCGGCTCGGCATCCCCACCGTCGCAGCCGTCCGCTGGAGTGCCGACCAGGTCCTGCGCCGAATACTCCCCCCCGAGCAGCACCTCGCCGGTGACTATCGCGAGCCCTCCGGCCGCCTGGTACTGGCCGAAGTGGATCTGCACGAGGATTGGATCGGACACAGCATGGAGTCCATCGAGTCCGCCGCCGGGATCCGTATCGCGTACCTCACCAGGTTTGGTGAAGGCCTGTTGCCGCAAGCCGGCACCGCCTACCAGGAGGGCGATACCGTCCACGCGATGGTGAGCCTGGACAGAACCTCCGAGATCAGCCGGATTCTCGCCAAAGCACCCGCCAAGGAGTCTTAGTGAAAGTTGTCATTGTTGGCGCAGGCAGCGTCGGCTCGTCCATCGCGCGTGAATTGCTCGCCCACAAACACGAGATTCTCCTCATTGACCTGAAGCCCGAAGTCATTGGGCGCAGCGGGCTTCGAGGTGCCCGCTGGCTGGTGGGCGACGCCTGCGAACTCAGCACCCTGCAGGACGCCAAACTCGAGGACGCCGACGTCGTGGTTTCTGCCACAGGTGACGACAAAGTGAATCTGGTGGTATCCCTGCTTGCCAAAACCGAATTCGGCGTGGGGGGGCGGACCGTGGGGCGCGTCAACAACCCCAAGAACGACTGGATGTTCAATGACTCCTGGGGCGTAGACGTGGCCGTCAACACCCCCCCGCAGCTCATGACGGCCCTCGTGGAAGAGGCTGTTGAGATTGGCGACATCGTGCGCCTGTTGACCCTGCAGACAGGGGGTGGCCTCAATCGTTGAGTTCACTGTTCCGCATGATTCCCACGTCATTGGCAGCACGGTAGGCGGCATCGAGTGGCCGGAAGATGCGACGTTGGTGGCAATCCTGCGCGACCACGCCCCCCCATCACGCCTACGCGTGATGACGTCCTGGATGGCGGCGACGAACTCTTCTTCGTCACCACCATCGCGGCCGAGGACGGCCTGAGGCGCTGTTGTCACCCGGTTCCGACGACGGCCGGGAACCCCCCCGTGACGATGCTGCCGAAGCAGCCGATCAATCAGCTGAGGACGACGGTTTCGACGGCTGAGGTGCCGGCTCGCCAGCAGGCTTAGTGACAAGCCACGCCACCCAGAGGCCCAGGATGTACAGCGGAGCTCCCATCAACAACCTGGTGGTTGCCAACGCCGTCAGTCCTGGCTCTCCCATGAAGTACAACGGCACCTGAACCACCAGGCGGAGGGCAAGCACCGCCACTACGATCCACGTACCCAGGCTGTAGGCGCGGAGCCTTTCGGGGTCCTTTCGCCACTCAAGTCCCTCGTTGCGCACGAAACCGAACAAAAGCCCCGCAACCGGCCACTTGAGCACGATGGAAAGCACCATGCCCGCGATATAAGCGATGTTGGTGAAGAATCCGAGGACGTAGAAGTCCTCTGCCTTACCTGTGGTGTTGGCCAGCCAAGCGGAAATGCCCACGCCCACTACGCCTGCCAGCGCCTGCGTCAAAGGACGCCGCTGGATCAGGCGCACCACGGTGAACACGGCGGCGGTAGCCAGCGCTGCGATGAGGGACAGTGTGAGATCGCGGGTGATGGTGAAGGCGACCAGGAAGACAAGTCCGGGGAGGATGCTCTCGGCGATACCCTGGACGCCGCCCGCTGACTTCAGCATGTCCACATGCCCCCCCGCACTGTTCCGGTGCAGACCGGCTTTTTCGGCATAACCCGCAGCGAGTTCAGACACACTCGGTGAGTCAGCACCGGGGCTGGCCGCGCCCGGCTTGGCCGCACCTGGATTGGCCTCTCCGGGCAGCGAAACTTCGTCCTGCGGGGCGTCGGGCGCTGTGTCCTTCGGTTCTGATCCGTTGGCCACGGTCATAGGTGCTCCTGACGGGAAAGTATTTCGTATCGGGGATTGAACATGGCCGGAAGGCCATCAACCTGGGTCACCATGCCGTTCAAGCGAAGTTCCACACCGGCTTCAATGCCGGGGGGGACCCTTGTCCTGCCCAGCCAGATCACGCGGAGACGGTCATAGGGCTTTTTTCCCCCCGGAAGCGCGCTGGTCTCCATGCCTCAGGTATCCACCACCACAGCAGAGAAGAACGGCTGTTCGCTGGGCGGCTGATGAGTCACGGACTCGATGAAACCGGTACAAACGGCCCTGCCCCGCGCAGGAAGATCCCGAACTCCCTGCTCAGGGGGGGCCTCTGACCGGATGTTCCGCTGTGCCCGGAGGAATCAACCAATCTGGGTAATCTCCGGCCCTCGCTCCGGCTGCTGCATTGCGGGCTCTTCCGGGGGAACGGCGCCTTGGGGGAGCGCCGGCCTGGCCCGGTACCGCAGCATCCTTGGGCAGGCGCAGCTGCAGCAATTCGCGGGGAGGCATCGGATTATCGCCACGGACCACCACGACCTTGCGGAACAGATCTTCCAGACCTGCTGCGGCATCGCGTTCCAAGGCAGCCTGCCCGCCAAGGACACCACGGAGGAACCATCGTGGCCCGTCCACGCCCATGAAGCGGGCAGCACGGAAGCCACGGCTGCCGTCAGTAGCTTCAGCGGGCAGTTTGGCTACCAGTTCCGTGCCGAAAGCTCCGGAAACCTCTTCGGTTTCCCCCCCGCCTTGGCTCGCTACAGACTGATTAATCTGTTCACGGATCTCGTCCCAAAGGCCTTCGGAACGCGGTGCCGCAAACGCCTGGAGCTGCAAGCTGGAGCCGTTGAGGTCCATGGTCACAGCGACCACGCGTTGGGTGGCTTCTTCCACCTCAAGCCGCAACTGGAGACCTTCGGCCGGTGCGATCAGCAGTGCACCGAGGTCAACGTAGCCATCGCGGCTTTCGATCTCGTCTATGTCCAAGGGACCTTTGCCGAGCCGGAAGTCACCGGGGGGGTGCCGGACCCGCCTGATACGGAGTCTTGTGCTCGGCACCCGACTCATCGACGGTGCCGGCGGTTTCCGACCGCTCGTCCTTGGACTTCTTGCCGCGCCCAAAAAGCATTGGGTTTTCTCCTTAGTAGTGGTCTATCCCCAAGTAAACCGCAACCACGTTAAACCGCGCTAAACCGCGCCATTGCGTCAGGCGTTGGTCTGCGGCACACTCCGGTTCCAGTAGTTTCTTAGGCCTTCGGTGCGTTGAAGCCGCCCGTGGACCCGAAGCCGCCGGTTCCCCGAACGGAATCGGACAGTTGGTCAACAGATACGAACCGCGCGTACTCGACGCGCTGAATCACCATTTGTGCAATTCTATCGCCGCGTTTGAGGTCAATCGCATTTTTTTGGTCGGTGTTCAGGAGCGTGACCGCGATCTCGCCGCGGTAACCGGCGTCCACAGTGCCAGGAGCGTTGACCACCGTGAGGCCATGCTTGGTTGCCAGTCCTGACCGGGGGGGATGGATCAGGGCCACGAATCCGTCCGGCAGCGCTATGGAGACACCGGTTGGAACCAGTTTTCTTTCGCCGGGGGGGCAAGGTGCACGTCCTCGCGGGCACGGAGATCGGCACCCGCATCGCCAGGGTGCGCGTAGGACGGTGCTTCCAACCCGGCGTCGAGCATTTTCAGCTGCACCTCCAAAGTGGGGGGGCGCCGTACGCTGCCGTGCTTTCGCCATTATCCGCGACTGCGGAGGTTGCCTCTGTACTGAATACTGCGGTCTCGTTGCTCACAGTGATTCATTCTACTGGGACCTTCCGGTACAAGGCCCGGTCGGTCCGGGGGGGCGAAGCCCGTTGCCGATGCCCGATAAGCTGGACCCATGCCTACGCCTGACCAGTCTTCCCCTGTGCCTGCCCGGAACACCCCTTCGGCCTCAGAGGTCCTGTACACCGAGAAGCTGTGGCCGTCCGTTTGGATCTGGGTTGTGGTTGTGGGCCTCTCCGGCGCAGGCGTCCTGATGTTTGGTCCCATCAGCGCGGCAGCCGGCATCACCGCCGCCTTGGTGCTGCTGGCCATCATGACCATCATGTTGGTGCTCTCTACGCCAACCATCACGGTCACCGCTGACACCGTCAGGGTGGGTCGTGCGAGCATCGACCGGAAGTACGTAGGTTCCGTCCAGGCGTTCAAAAAAGGCGAAGCCACCGCTGAGCGGGGGTCCACGCCTGAATGGACTCGCCTACATGTGCTTCCGCGGCTGGATCGATCCGGTCGTCAAGATTGAAATCACGGACCCTGCAGACCGGACCCCCCTACTGGCTGGCATCCTCGCGCCGGCCCGATGAGCTCGTTTCGGCACTCACCACGCCACGGGTCTGACACCGGGACGCTGCGACTAGCTTTCGCACTCGGTGCAGTACTGGTGCCCGTCCCGTTCAGCGGCTATTTGGGACCTGTGCTTCACCAGGAAACAGTTGAAACACGTAAATTCGTCAGGCTGGGGGGGTGGCATGACCTGAATGAGTAGCTCTTCACCGGAAAGATCCGCGCCAGGCAACTCGAAGCCATCGGCAAGGTCGGTCTCATCGACGTCCACCGCGGAGGACTGCTTCCCCCCCGACTGGCGCGTCTTGAGCTCTTCCAGCGAATCCTCGCTGACGTCTTCCTCGGTCTTTCGAGGGGCATCGTAGTCCGTGGCCATGGTCCTTCTTCGTCCTCCGTACCTTTTCCGGGATGGAAACCCGGCCGCAGGAACTTCCCTGTCGCCGGCTTATGGGTGCAAACGCCGGACGCCCCCGGATTTGTGCCCGATCTCGGCCAGATTGTCCTCCCGCAGGTCCGAAAAGTCCATAGATGCACTTTTGCTGTGGAATCGGTTGAAAAGCCTTCCGGAATGAACCCGGTTTCAGCGGAATATCACGGCACGCCCTTTGCCCTAGTAGGAAAAGCCCCCCCCGCGAGTGCAGAGTTTCGAATGTCAGTTATGCCATGTGGTGGAGGGTGTTATGCAGGATCTACGACTGGTAGGCGTCCACGACGACGGCGGGCATCTGCTCTTGAGCGGCCCCGGTGGTGCGATGTTCCAGCTTCCGATCGACGAGGCCTTGAGGGCCGCGGCGAGCCGTACCCCCTGCCCAGGTGGCCGCTCGCGCCTCCAACACGCCGATTTCCATGTCGCCCCCGCGATATTCAGGCCCGGATCCGCAGCGGAGCCACGGCCATGGAAGTTGCAGAGCTTTCCGGCCTCCCCCCTTGCCAACGTCCAACGTTACGAAGGCCCTGTGCTTGCAGAGCGTGAGTACGTAGTGCGACAGGCCCGGAACATCGAAGTTGCCGCCCCTGCTCCCGGGCATGACATCTACCGCTCCGCTTTCGGCGACAACCCGGCCACACTTGGCGAGATGGTTGACTACCGGCTTTCAGCGCACGGTATTGATTCCTCCTCCGTGGATTGGGATTCCTGGCGTCGCCCGGACGGTACCTGGACCGTCGTCGCACGCTTCGAAGCTGTCCCCCGGCGCTCACGGAAGCATTGGCGAAGAACCGCCTGCCATGTGGACCTTCAGTCCCCAGCGCAAGTCGCTGCAGAACGCCAACCGTTGGGCCCAGCAACTCAGCGAACTTGAGCCGATGGACGGCCCGGTCCCGGCCCGGCGGCTTGCTGCCGTCTCGGACAGGCCGTTCGATTTCGAAAACGACGCCGAAACGGCAGCACGGGCGTCCGCGAAAGAATCCGACAGCCTGCTGGAAATGCTCCGTTCGCGGCGCGGACAGCGCCTTGGCGTGGATGAAGACGGCGACGACGCTTGGCAGTCCTCTTGAGCAACGTTCCCGCAGCACACCCGCGACCCGGTGAGGAAATAGACGAGGCCGAGGCACCTGGTGTTACGGATGTCGAGCCGGTGGCTCCTGCTGCGGAAGAGCCCACACGTAAAGACGGGCGTCCTTCGATGATGTCCAGGCTAAGCCTCGCTCCGCGGCACTTCGAGTCGCCCGACGACGGCGACGACTCACTGAAGCTCCACAACGGAGTCAGCACAGACACGCGTGAAATAACGGTGGTAGCCAGCCCGCTTCGACCTGTGACTTCACTGGCAGGACGCAAGCCTGCAGGACTTGACGAACTCCTCGGCGGCAGCGGTAACCCGCAACCCCCCCGCGCAGAAGACGAAGCCGACGGTGCGCAATCTTCCCAGGACGCCCATCAGGACGAAGTGCCTGCAGAGGACCAGAAAGACGCTGACGTGCGTAAGGATGTGGATGCCCCCCCTGCGGAACGCCAGCCGTCCCGCCCCCCCAAGCGGTCCAGCATCCCGAGCTGGGACGAGATAGTTTTTGGGGGCCCGCGGCGACTAGCCGCGCCTAAGGCCCCTGCACCGGGCCAGAGGCACGCATCGACGTCGAACGGCAGCGGCTGGTCTGCGCCGGCCATCAGGTTGGCGCCATGAGCCGTGACACGCCTCATGTAGTGCCGGCGGCACAACGTCTCGTAGCCCACTGCGTCAGCAGGACCTGCTTCTGCGGGCGGACTCCCGGCGGATGCACCCTCCGCGGGCCCGGCTTCGTCGCCGCTGTTTTGCGGGGGCAACGTCGCCCACCATCACCTGGTCGCCCTCCACCACCATGATGCCGTTTACGGTGCGGGCGTTCTGCGTTGCCCGGCGGCCGCACCAGCACAAGGCTTCGACCTGCAGGACCTGCACTTTGTCGGCGAGTTCGATGAGCGCTGCGAGCCAGGGAACAGTCTGGTCCGGAAGTCGGAAGTGATGCCGAACGCAAAGACGTCCACCTCCATCTCATCCACAACCCGCGCCAATTGCTCCACCTGGGTGGGCGAGTAGAACTGGGCTCATCACAAATGAGGTAGTCCACCCGCAGTCCGTTGGTTCGCCGGGCCACCACTTCGTCCCAGAAATCGGTGTCGCCCACAACCTCCACGGCGTCAGTTTGCAGGCCCAGCCTGCTGGAGATCCTTGAATCACCTGCGCGGTCGTTGCAGCTGAACCGAACACCTCCGCGACCGCGTGCACGGTGGTTATGGTCCATTTGGAGGGCCAGGGTCGACTTGCCACAGTCCATGGTGCCTGAGAAGAAGACCAGCTCAGCCACGTTTGCCCTTCTTGCCGGCAGCGGCGAGGCACAGCAGTGGTACTTCGCGTTCGGCCTTGGTCAGTGAACCGTGCTGCCTACAACCTCCAGGCTGCCGGGCGGGCCCTCCGCGTGTCATAGAGGGCCAACGTGTCACGTGCTGCAATCATGACGTCGCCAATGCGCGGAGCCACCTCAGGGCGAACTGTGCCGAACAGCCCTGCATCCACGGCTTGCTCCCGCGTAAAGGCCCAGATCCTTTCACCAAAGCGGTGACGCCATGCCTCAATCAGGGATTCCCGGTGGGCCGGAGTGGCATCCGGTTCAAGATAGAGGTGGACCATGCGCGGCTCCCCCCCGGCAGTGTGGCGGACTCCTGCTACCAGCTTTTCATCAGCGGAGTAGTCGATTCTCTGGGATTCCGGGACGTCCAACATGCCGTGATCGCCGGTCACCAGAACGGTGGTGCCGGCGGGCAGCGTGGCAGACAGCCTCTTGACCGTAGAGTCGAGCTCTTCGAGTTGGTGCTCCCAACGATCCGACTGGCAGCCGTAGCGGTGGCCTGCTTTGTCCAACTCGTTGGCGTAGAAGTACATAAGGGAACGTCCACCACCGGACATTGCCTCAGCGGCGGCGGCGGTGCGGGCATGCAGCGTGGTGCCGCCGACAAAGCGGCTTCCCCCCCGGAGAGCAGCCTGGGTCATCGGGGGAGTTTCCGAACTGAGGCAGGCTGACGGTCACGACGTCCAGCTCTCCGGCAAGCCGCTCAAAGACCGTCGGGTGAGGCTGCCACTGTGCAGGGTCCACTTGGGAATCCCAATTGCCCAGGAGGTTGACTACCTTGTCCTGATCGGGATCGAGGACGTCGTAGCCCACCATTCCGTGCTGGCCGGCCGGCAAACCGGTGCCGAGGCTCGCGAGGGATGCCGCAGTGGTGCTGGGGGGGAAGGCGGCGTCTACCCACGTGGGAACGTTGCGTTGTCCCCCGGCCATGACTGTCCGGAGGAAAGGCGTGTGGGAGGATTTCTGCTTCAAGAGGGTACGGCCGAGGCCGTCGGCAAGGACCACGCAAACACGCTGCGCTGGCGGCAGCTGCAGGTGGTTGGTGAAGCCCGGCATGCCCAGGGATGCGGCAGCGCTGGTCAGGACTTCCGCTATGGACTTGCTTCCGAAAAGCGGGGGCGATGGGAGGTCAGCGGCCGGGTTGGTCCCCCCCGAAGACGTACTCACCGGGTTCTGTGCGGTTTCCCTCAACGCTGGTGTCCGCGGCTGAGGCGGTTGCTGAAGACGCCCGAACGCGGCCTCGGTGCAGGGATGCTGGCATGTTGGGCCGGGGGAAGGATTGCCCGTGTTGACCGCACGCAGCGCACGGGCAAAAATCTTGGCGTCCTGGACCGCCTGGAGTCCGTCCGCCTCAGCGCTGATCCGCAGGACGATATCTTCCTGGGCGATGGTTCCGCTGTAGCATGATCGGCCTCGCACTGGGGGGGATCCCCGCAGCTCGCCGGCCCCATGTCCAGGCGCTGCCCGCCGGACCACGCGATGGACAAGGTCATCTCCCGGACAGGATCGGACGGCTTGTAGTCCTGGGGGGGTTGCGAATACATGTAGCTAAGGACCACCGAGCGGATCTGGGCCACGGGTACAGACTCAGTGGAGACTTGGGCAACGATCTGCTCTCCGGCCTCATCCAGCTGCTGGTCATCAACGTGAGTGATCACCAGCATGTCCTCCGTGAGCACCAGCACAGTGATGTGCCTGCGGACCTCGGCACGGTCGAAATGGGTCTCCAAGTGGACCAGGTGGGAGAGGCACTCCCGGCCGTCCAGGGCGTCATCGACGACGTCGGCCACCAGCCGTGGGTAGAAACCTGCCTGCTGCAGCGCCTGGTCCAGGCTCTGTCCCTGCGAGCTGTGATGATGGGAGGTGTGGTGCCCGGCGTTGGACGGACGGGATTGAGGCGTCGGAGACTGGGTGCTCATTCCCCCCCATTTTCACAGATCGCTTGGTGACTACCTAACCGCGAGGTCCAGTCCTGTGGCTAACCCCCCCGCATCGCGCGCCGGGCACTGTCCGTGCGCTGTGCCGCATTGCCGATCCATACATCCGCGCCAAGGATGGTGGCACCCGAGGGCCCCGCCAGGACGGGGGGGTTGAATTCCACCAACGCGATTCCTGGATGGTCATCTTTTAGCTTGGCGAGCCGGGCAGCAATGTCCTCAAGAGCTTCCACATCCACGGCGGGCAGGCTTGATAGCCGAACAGTTTTCGGGACGCCCGTGGCGAGCGGATGACATCGTGCAGGTCCGCAGCTGATAGCGGCGGGACCCGATGCGCCCAGTCGTCCAGCAGGTTCACGGCATCCCCGGCCAAGCCGAACGAAAGGACCGGCCCCCCCAGCAAGGGGGTCCTCCATGGCACGGAAGGTGCAGGCCTGCCCCACCGGCGCCATGGCCTGCACCTCAAGCGAGGGCGATCCATAAGGTTCCAAAGCACGGCGCATTTGGGCGATGTTTTGACGGAGGGATTCGGCGTCCTGAATATCCAGCCGAACGCCTCCGAGGTCCAGCCGGTGCCGCAATGCGGGATCCGTGGTCTTGAGGACCACGGGCCATCCCACAGTCTCCGCGGCCTGCACGGCCTCGTCAGGGGGGGTACCAAATCCGAGAGTCGGCACCACATCAATCCCGTAGCCCGACAGCAGTGCGGCGGCTGCACCGGCGTCGAGCTTCCTGATCTTTTCGCCCGTGACGCCGGCCAGCATCGCGTTCAGCGTTTCCCTGGTGCCGTCGACATCGCAGCCGTCGGGCTCCACGAAAAGCCCTTGGTCACGGTCGCGCCACTGCGCGTAACGGACGATCGCCGCCAGGCCGCCACGGCGGCACCGGCATTGGAGTAGCACGGCAGCACAGGCTTGCCCGCTCCGCCCACCATGCCCTCGACTTGCACGGAGGGATCCAGGATTCCGGTGAAGGCCGCCACCACAGGCTTTCCAGCCTCGGCAGCGCATTCGGCCAGGACGCCCGCGAGTGATTCCACGGTAAGCCCGCGGGCCGGGAGGAGGGCCGCCACAACGGCGTGCACGGAGTCGTCCGCGAGGCTTTCCTGCAGACTTGCCCGAAGTGCAGGAAGCGCCAATGACATACCGGCGTCCAGATCAATGTCCGTCACAAGGCGGCCCACATCCAACCCGAGGGGTCCGGCACTGTCGGCCACCACTTTGGCCAGCGCGACGGAATTTGAGTAGACGCTACGCCCGGTCCTTTGGGCAGCTCCTGGGAGGACGCGATCTGGGCAATGTCCATGAGTTGTTCGATGGTCTCAACCCGGATCACGCCTGCCTGCCGCATCATCGCGTCCACTGCCGCGGATGGCGCCTGGGTGGTGCGAACCTCGTGCCCGGGCGGCAGGCTGAGGCCGGTGACATCGGACTTGGCAACGATCACGGGTTTGTTGCGGGACAATCTGCGCGCCAAGCGGGAGAACTTGCGGGGGGTTGCCGATGGACTCAAGGTAGAGGCCCACGGCGGAGGTATCGGCGTCGTCCTCCCAGTACTGCATGACGTCGTTGCCGGAAACGTCGGCGCGGTTTCCTGCGGAGAGGAACGATGACAGCCCGAGCCGGCGGCGGCTGGCGGCTGCATAAACCGCAACACCCACGGCAGCCGATTGGCTGAACAAGCCCAAGCTGCCCCGCGGGGGGGGCATCGCGGGGGGGGCCATCGAAGCGTTCAATGAGACCGCCGGGTGCGTATTCAGGATTCCGAGGGATTCCGGGCCAATGACGCGCATTCCGTTCGCCCTGGCCCGCCGCACCAACTCGTGCTGGCGGGCGAGTCCCCCGCTCGCCGTCGTCGGCAAATCCGGCGGTGGCCACCACGATGCCTTTGACGCCCGCAGCGGCACAGTCGTCCACTACCTTGGGCACTTCCTCGTAGGGAACAGCGACGATGGCCAGCTGCACCGGCCCCCCCGGGATCTCCGACAAGTTTCCGAACGAGATCATCCCGGCGAGTTCGAATGCCTCCGGGTTGACGGCGTAGACCGGACCTTTGAAGCCGCCTTCAATAATGTGCTCCAGGAGCTGGTAGCCCACCGTCCCCCCCACTTGCGGCTGGCACCGATGACAGCCACCGACGACGGCGACAACAGGTCCCGCACGCTGCGCGCCTCCGCGCGGTGCTCGCGGGACTCCATGACGGCCCGCGATTTCTCCGTGGGATCGATGTTGAATTCAACGCTCACAACGCCGTCGTCGAATTGTCGTTTGACGTCGTAGCCGGCGTCGGCAAAGACCATCAGCATCTTCCGGTTGTCCGGCAGGACCTCGGCCGTGAAGCGGCGGATGCCGTTTTCCCGGGCGGCAACCGCCAAATGCTCCAAGAGGATGGAGCCGATTCCACGTCCCTGGTGTGCATCGGAAATGTTGAAGGCAACCTCGGCCTCGGTGGGATCTTCAAGCCTGTCGTAGCGGCCAATCCCCATGATTTCGCCACCGATGGTGATGACGAACGCCACGCGGTTGATGTGGTCCACTTCCGTGAAGCGCCGAACCTCCTTGCCGGAGAGCTTTGGCTTGAAAGAGAAGAACCTCATGTAGATGGAGGCCTGCGACTGACCCGCGTGGAACGCCTGCAAAGCATCGGCATCTTCGGGTCGTATTGGCCGAAGGTGGGCTGTCCCGCCGTCGCGCAGCACGACATCAGCTTCCCAATATTCCGGATAAATGCCGACGCCGGGCTGATCCACCATAGGCTTAGCCTAGCTAAAACATCCGCAGTACATCTTTAAGGATCCACCGACCCCATGGCCCGCAGCCAAAAATCCGCACGCACAGCCGAGCCCCCCCTCGGCGATTTCACCGAGAACATCGTCGACATCGACGTCACGTCCGAGATGGAAGCTCCTTCTTGGAGTACGCCTACTCGGTGATTTACTCGCGTGCCCTCCCGGACGCCCGCGACGGACTGAAGCCCGTTCAACGACGCATCCTGTACATGATGTCCGACATGGGCCTCCGCCCGGATCGAGGACACGTCAAGAGCGCCCGCGTGGTGGGCGAAGTCATGGGTAAGCTCCACCCGCACGGCGACACCGCCATATACGACGCCATGGTGCGCATGGCGCAGGATTTTTCCCTGCGCCTGCCGCTCATCGATGGTCACGGCAACTTCGGATCGCTCGACGACGGCCCGGCAGCACCGCGTTACACAGAGGCACGCTTGGCGGCCGCCGCGTTGACCATGACGGACCACCTGGACGAAGACGTGGTGGACTTTGTCCCCAACTACGACAACCAGCTGACGCAGCCGGATGTGCTCCCCCGCCGCTTTCCCCCAACCTGCTGGTCAACGGCACCACGGGCATCGCTGTTGGTATGGCCACGAATATGCCTCCGCACAACCTGGTGGAGGTCATCGCCGCTGCTCGTCACCTGATCGCCAACCCCGGTGCCACGTTGGACGAGATCATGCGGTTCATCCCGGGGCCCGACCTCCCCCACAGGTGGCCGCATCGTGGGATTGGACGGAATCCGTGACGCTTACGCCACGGGGCGTGGATCCTTCAAGACCCGCGCCAAGGTTGAAGTGGAACAGCTGTCCGCCCGCCGCACCGGCCTGGTGGTCACTGAGCTCCCCCCCTACATGGTGGGCCCGGAAAAGGTCATCGAGAAGATCAAGGATGCCGTCAACTCCAAGAAGCTGACCGGCATCAGCGACGTCGTTGACCTCACGGACCGCAATCACGGCCTCCGCCTGGTCATCGAGTTGAAGAACGGCTTCAATCCCAACGCCGTCCTCCAGCAGCTGTACCGCTACTCGCCCATGGAAGATTCCTTCGGCATCAACAACGTCACCCTGGTGGACGGCCAGCCGCAGACGCTGGGCCTCCTGCAGCTGCTGCAGGTGTACGTTGAACACCGCCTCAATGTGGTGCGCCGCCGCACGTCCTTCCGCCTGGGCAAAAAGAAGGACCGCCTCCACTTGGTGGAGGGCTTGTTGATCGCGATTGTGGACATCGACGAAGTCATCCAGATCATCCGTTCTTCGGACGAGGCTTCGGCCGCGCGTGAACGCCTCATGTCCATCTACGACCTCACCGAAATCCAGGCCAACTACATCCTGGAACTGCGCCTGAGGCAGTTGACCAAGTACTCCCGCCTTGAGCTGGAGAAGGAACAGGACGAACTCCGCCGCGAGATCGAGGCCCTGGAGGCCATCCTGGCTTCGGATGAACTGCTCCGCGATCTTGTCTCCGGTGAGTTGGCCGTGGTCGCCGAAAAGTACGGCACCCCCCCGCCGCACGGTCCTCTTGGAATCGGAAGCGGTCTCCCCCCCACGGTGGCTGCGGCCCTGGCAGCGTCAGTACCCGGGCCGAAGGGCAAAGCCGCAGCGCTACCCTTGGAAATTCCGGACGACCCCCCCTGCTGGGCCCTGCTGAGTGTGTCCGGACAGATCGCCCGGACGTCCAACCAGGAACCGCTGGCCGAATCGGGCCCCCCCCGGACCAAGCACGATGTCTTCCGCTCAGTGGTCAAGACCACTGCCAGGGGGAGAAATTGGTGCGGTCACATCCCAAGGCCGCATGCTGCGGCTCCAAGTGATGGACATGCCCGTGTTGCCTCCGGTCTCCGGTCTCCCCCCCAACTTGGCCGGCGGCGTCCCCCCCGCCAAGGACTTCATCACCTTGCTCAAGGGTGAAACCCTGGTTGCCTTCGTCCCCCCCTGGACTCCGTCCTCGCCATCGGTACGGTCCAGGCGTCGTCAAGCGTGTTCAGCCGGACTACCCGCTGAACCGTGAAGACTGGGAGATCATCGCCCTGAAGGACAAGGACTCGGTGCTCGCGGTGGAACCGGCGCAGGAGGACAACGTCGACCTTGTCTTCGTGACACGGCAGGCCCAATTGCTTCGATTCAGTGCCTCCAATGTCCGCCCCCCCAAGGACGTACGGCCGGTGGCATGGCCGGCATCAAGCTTGCGGCCGGCGACGAAGTGATCCACTTCGGTACCGTTCGCGCGGACGACCCCCGCCGCCGTCGTGGTGACCATTGCCGGAACGAACGGCGCCTTGCCGGGGACGGCACCGGGAACTGCGAAGGTGACCGCTTTCGAGGAGTATCCCGTGAAGGGCCGGGCCACCGGCGGGGTGCGGGTCCACCGTTTCCTCAAGGGCGAGGACACACTGCTCCTGGCTTGGGCAGGTCATGGTCCGGCGAAGGCTTCCTCGACGGCGGGCGTCGCAAGGGCACTTCCCCCACGAACATGGCCGCAGGGATGGATCCGGCGTTCCGTTGTCCCAGCCCGTGGAAGCCATCGGTCCGAGCATGGCATGGGCTGACGCCGCGGAATAACGCGGAATAATCACGGGGGGGTACCCGAACTGCACGGCAAAGGCCGGGGGGGGTTACAGACCTCCGGCCTTTGTGCTGCCGTGGCTGTGAAGCCACCGCACGGGCTAGCCGGTTTGGTTGATGCTCAGTATGTTTCCCTCACTGTCGAGGAACCATGCTGCGGCGCTTCCATCAGGCATCGTAGCGATGCCGTCTTCAGTCTTCAGGCCCGGGAAGTCGTAGTCTTCGAACTTGACTCCCTTGCCGCGCAGCTCCTGCACTGTGGCCCGGACATCGCTGACCGTCCAGCCATCTGGGTATTCTTGGCAGTCCCTGCATTGGACGTTTGATAGACAAAGAATCCGGTTCCGTCGCCACACCTGTACTGGAGGTTGTCGTCGTCGTCCGGATTTTCGGGTTCCAGTCCGAGTTTTTCGCTGTAGTACGCGCGTGCCCGGGCTATGTCCTGTGCCGGTAGGACGGCACCAACCTGCTGATCCTTGAGCATTGTTTTCTCTTTCCGGCTCTCCCCCCCGGAACGAACTTTACTCTTGGCAGGGTCCGTAAGTAATTGGAAAACGACACCATATTTCGTGGGCTGTAGAGGGGGGGCCCGCGCAGGTTCAGCTTAGACTGGCCGCATGCCGATCATCCCCCGATGAAAAAGACTGGACCTGGGTGCTCTCACAGCCCTGCCCCGAGTGCGGTTTCGACCCCGCAACGGTGACCCCTTCCACGGTGCCCGGCACCGTCCTGAACATGCTTCCCCCGGTGGCGGGCCGTGCTGCGCCGGGAGGATGTTGCAACACGTCCCAACGACCACACATGGTCCAACCTGGAGTACGCCTGCCACGTCCGGGACGTCTTCAGCCTCTTCGATCAGCGCCTGAACCTGATGCTCACCGAGGATGACGCCCGGTTTGCCAATTGGGACCAGGACCAGGCCGCGATCGACGGTGAGTACGGTTCCGCTGATCCGCGCACGGTGGCCGACGAACTGGAGGCAGAGGGCAACGAGATTGCCGAGTCCTTCGCCCGCGTCACTGAGGATGATTGGCAACGCACCGGAACGCGCAGCAACGGATCCTCATTCACCGTGCTGACGTTCTCCCAGTACTTCCTCCACGACGTTGTTCATCACCTTCATGATGTGGACGGCTAAAAACTAGAGCATCTTCTCCCACGTCATACTGCGGTTCACTGGCGCATAACCCATGCCCAAGTAGAGTTCCAACGCCCCCCGTGGGGGGGTTGGCCGAGTCCACGTCCAGTGAGGCCACGTCCATTCCCGCTAAGGCGTAGCGCTGCATGGCATCGGCGAGCAGTGCTTGGGCTATGCCCCCCCGACCGCGATAGGCCCGCCGCACACCAAGGAGCTCTGTGTAGCCTTCCTTGAAACCGCGATCGGCGGCAGAGTCGGGATCAAAGCTGGTTAGCTGGTATCCGGCCACCTCCCCCCCGTGCCGGAATCAATAACCACAGCACTGAGATCGTGCCGGGCCGTCGGTTCCTCAATAGTGAAGCGCCACGATTCTTCATCCCGTGGCTCGCTCCCCCCCAGTGGTCCCTGAACGCATCGTTATGGCTTGGCGCACGGGTTCGAAGAGCGATGGATCCAGCGTCCTGAGCTCGAGTCCTGCACTCAGGGGCGCCTCGGGCAGTTGCCGGGACAGGGGCCGGTGCATTTCGTTGAACCAACGCACGGCGCCGTAGCCGTGACCCATCAGGAGTGTTGCCTGGTGCTCGTGCTGTTCCTCCGTCTGGATGCGGAGACGTGGCGGTGCTGTGGTGTGTCCGGCAGCTTGATCGGACTCGAACCGGGAGCGTACTTGTCCTTCCTGCCACAGCAGCACTGCAGAGCCGATGCCCCGCTGTTGCCATTCCGGGTCAACGCACGCCATTCCGGTGGCTTTGTCGCCCTCGGGATTCTTGGCGATTCGACCGTAGGCACGCGCCACACCGTCGGAGTCGACGCCCAGCAGCGTGCTCGTTTCCGCCGGGTTCTTGGTCGACTCCAGGATGTGGACCAGGTCGCCGCGCTTTTCGTACCAGACGGGATGTTCGACGGCGGCCGTCCGGGCAATCAGGCCCGCCCAGTTCCCGAGGTCTGCCATGGTGGCTGGTCGCCAGCTCAGGCCGGTTGCAACGGCGTCGGGCATGACTTGGCGTGCGGTTTCGAAAGGCATGCCAACAGGCTACTGAGGAGTAGACCTTCCCACCAGTTCCGCCGCGCCCGGGCTTCGCTTCCCGGCACCCTGGGTTGCAGGCAACTCCAGCCGCCCATCTGCCGGATCAATATCATCCGGATTATGCGTAACCAGGACAACGGTGACGTCCTTGAGTCCATTGCGCAGAATGGCCATCATTTCCCGCGCCGAGCCCGCATCCAAGTGGGCCGTAGGTTCGTCAAGCAACAAGACGGTGGCTCCGGTCAGGAGCGTCCTGGCCATGGCAAGCCGCTGACGTTCGCCGCCGCTCAGGAAAGAACCGCCAGGGCCGATACGGGCATCGAGCCCTTCCGGCAGTGCCGCCACGACTGAATCAAGCCCGACGTCGGCCAGCGCATTGCGCATCTCTGACTCGCTGGGCTTCGCTGCAGCCGGGCGGCTCAGCAGGAGGTTGCCGCGGACAGTGGAGTCGAACAGGTGTGCCTCCTGGGGGGGGCACCACGCAGCTTTTCCAGTGAGCTTCACAGTTCCTTCTGTCAGGGGGGGCAGGAATCCGAGAAGTACCGAGAGGAGCGTGGACTTCCCTGCACCGGAGGGGGGGCCGGTCACGGCAAGCCAGCGGCCGGGCTCGGCAACAGCATTCACACCGGAAAAGACGTTCGGGCCACCCGGCCAGGACGCTGACGCACCCCCGCAACTCCAGTCCCGCCCGGCCGGCCGATCAGGCAGGCGACGCGTGCCGCCGTCGTGCTCTTCCGCTTGGCTCCCTGGGGGGGTGGGTGGGGGTGTCCAAAGCGCCGGATGCTGCCACGCGGCCGAGCACGGCTGCGAGCGCCGGGGCTTGGCGCACAGCGGACACGATGCCACCAAAGGGTTCAACCAGGGCTAGTTGCATGAGGACAATGACAGCTGCCAGTTCCGGGGCGACAGTGCCGTTCAGTACGGCGGGTGCACTCAGGACGCCCGCCCACAAGGCGGCCATCGAGCAAGCCAGGACAATCACTGCCTGGCCGAGCCCTTCAGCCCATGCCGACCGTTGTGCAGAGAGGGTGGCGGTGCGGTCTTTGTCGCGCAGTGCACCGAGGACAGGCTCCCCCCCCACCCCGTTGGCGCTCAGTTCCGCACGGGCATCGAGGGCTGCGGCCACTCCCCCGAAGCACCACTGAACGCATCTGCTGTTCAGCCTTGGCGGCGTTCCTGTCAGCCAGGACCGCAAGGGTCGGGGGGGCAAGGACCAGGCCGACGACGGCGGCTGCCACCACCGCCGGCAGGCCGCCGGTAAAACGATGGCTGTAGCGAGGATCGCCGCCGCCCCCCGACTCCAAGGGCAGTTACGGAGGGAGGACAACCCTGGGCAGAAGATCGCGGAGGGTGTCCACGTCGTCCACGATGGATCCCAACACGTTGCCGCCTTGGAGGAGCGCCGGAGGGACAGCGCCCTGCGGCTCAGCGATGCCCACAGAGCACCGCGGAGCCGGGTCATCGCAGCGAAGACAGCATCATGGGTCAAGAGCCGCTCGCAATAACGCAGAACGGCCCTTCCTATACCGAAGAACCTGACTCCGACGATCGCGCCGAGCAGGTAGAGAATGGGCGGTTGTTCGCTGGCGCGGATGATCAGCCACCCGGACAGACCTGACAGTGCCACTGCGAAGAGGGCGGCCAGGACGGCCACGACACCTGCGGCAAGGAACTTCCAACGTACGGGTCGCAGAGCCCGCAGGAGACCATGCAGGCTGCTGGTCGTGGGAGCGGGCGGGAGGCCGCGTTGGGGGGACTGGCTTCCTTCGCCGGGACTGTAACAACCCCCGCCACGGGTACCGCGCGGACTGCTCGCCCCGGCCACTATGGCACCGAGGTCCCCCTGGCGGTGCTGCTGCTGCTGCCCTACGGGTACCAGGTGGTCGGCGAGCGCCCGGGTGGCGGCGTCGTGGGCCACCAGGATCACGGTGACGTTGCCACGAAGCGACTCTATCGCGCGACGGACCACGCTGGCGGAGTATTGGTCCAGATGGGCGGTGGGCTCGTCGAGCAACAGGACCGTAGCGCCTGCTTCCACGCGGGCCAGTCCACGGGCGAGGGCGATCCGCCGCAGCTCTCCGGGGGCTTAGTTCCGCTGGGTTCCTGGCAGCCAGGTGCTCTGCAGAGGCCTTCCGAAGGACACGGGTGACGGTCTCGGAGGCGTTCCCCCCCTTGTACCCGTCAAGATAGAGTTCAATCTCTTTCTGCACAGTTTCGGTGGCCATGACAGGGTGTTGCGGAACCCACGCCACTGTCCCCCCCGGGTCCGCACCGGTGACGGTTCCTGTGACCGAGGCTCCCGGCCCTTGGCCGATGAGCCCGGCGAGGACACCCAGGACTGTGCTCTTCCCGGAGCCGCTGTCGCCGTCGAGGGCCGTAACGCGCCCGGGCGCGGCAGTGAAGCTGAGGGGCCCGACGGCGGCTGCTGACCTTCCGTGGTACGTCACGGACAATCCGCTCACAACTACCCCCCGGCCTGTGCAGTGCCGGACGGTTCTGTGCAGGAAGATTCTGTGCTGGCCTGCTCAGTGTTGGAAGGCCCATGATCCTGCAGGCGCTCGTGTGCGGGGGGCATCCAGTACGGCGTTGGTGGTTTCGAGGGCTGCCCTGCCGTCATCGCTTGCGTGGTGGGCGGTGCCGAGTTCCCGTAGGGAAGGTAGCAATCCGGGGCCAGGATCAGTGCCAGGAGACCGGCTTCAAGGGCCATGTCGCCATGCACCAGCCGTACGCCGATGAACACAGCCACTACGGCCACGGAGATCGTCGCTATGAGTTCCAGGGCCAGTGCGGAAAGGAACGCCGTGCGGAGCGTGCCCATGGTCCGGGTCCGGTATTGCTCGGAGATGTCTTCCAGGGCTGCGCGCTGTTCGGTGGCACGTCCCAGGCCCACTAGGACGGGAAGGCCTTTGGCGAGTTCAAGGATGTGGCCGGACAGTTTCCGGAGCGTGCTTTGCGCCTCCCGGACGGTGTCTTCGGTGTGCCTGCCGATGAGGACCATGAACAGGGGCACCAGTGGAACCGTCAGGACGATCACCACAGCACTTACCCAGTCGGCGAAGAGGATCCGGGCTCCGATCAGGAGCGGGACCGTAGCGCAGTTCACGATGGCAGGCAGGTATTGGGTGTAGTAGTCGTCCAGTGCGTCCAGGCCCCCGCGTGGCAAGGATCGCCAGGCCGCCGTCGTTCATTCCCGCTACGGGCGACGAGACGCCGTCGGACAGCGAGCGCCTCAAGAGCCGTGCCCGCAGTTCCTCTTTGACGCCCAGGGCGGCCCGCCTGGAGGCAATGCCTTGGCCCCCACACGGTCAGCGACCTGAGGACTGCCCCCACCGTGCCCCAGATCAGCCCGTTGTTCCAGTCCGCCGGGCCGGAGTTCCCTGCCCCCGGACGTTAGTCCGGCCAGCATCCCCCGCCACAGCCTGGGCCATGAGCACCAGGGACAGTGCTTTGAGGGTGGACATCAGGCCAAGGGCGTAGAGCGCCGATCGCGTGGCTGGGCCGGTAGGGAACACGGGTTTCATGGGGGGGCGGCTATTCTCCCGATTTGCGTGGTGTGGCCGGCGAGCTGTCCTTGGGGATCATCACCTTGGCGGCGATGGCTGGCAGGAACCCGTGGGCTTCGGGGATGTGGGCCGCGCTTACGCGCCGACGGAACACCCAGTACGTCCATGACTGGTAGGCAATCACGAGTGGCAGGCCAACGGCTGCAACGATGCTCATGAGGCCCAGCGTGTAGTCCGAGGACGAGGCATTGGAGATGGTCAAGTTGAAGGCGGGATCGATCGTGGAGGGGATGACCACCGGGAAGGCAGCTCCGAAGATCGAGCAGTGGCGCACACAATGAACGCGCCGAGGGCACTGAAGGCGCGTCCTTCAGACCCGGCTCGGGCCAGCCGCCACGCCAGGACCACTGCGACGATAGCTGCTGCCACCAGGGCCCAGGTCCAGGGCTTACCGCTCAGGAACTGGACGGCCACCATCCAGCCGAACATCGGCAACACGGCGAACGGCACCAGTCGAATGAACCAGCGGCGGGCGCGATGCCGCACGTCGCCGTCGGTCTTAAGGGCAAGGAACGCCAGTGCGTGTACCAGGCAAACGCCACCACACCGAAACCGCCAAGGAGTGCGTAGCCGCTGAACCAGGACATTGGGCCACCGACGCGGTCCCCCCCATTGGCATTCAAGGGCAGGCCCGTGGTGGTGAGCGCCAAGGCTGCGCCGATGCCGAACGCGGCCACGAAGGACCCGATCGCGATCGCCCAGTCCCAGCGGTTGCGCCACTGCCCGGAGTCCACCTTGCCCCCCCTGTATTCGAAAGCGACTGCCCGGAAGATCAAGCGGCCAGGACTGCCAGTAGCGGGAGGTAGAGGCTGGAGAACAGCGAGGCGTACCAGAGAGGGAAGCTGCGAAGGTGGCACCGGCTGCGGTGAGCAGCCACACCTCATTGCCGTCCCATACCGGGCCTATGGTGTTCAGCAGCACGCGGCGGTCGGTGTTGTGGCGGGCAAACAGCTTCATGAGCATGCCGACGCCGAGGTCGAAACCCTCCAGGAAGAGATAACCGGTCCACAACACGGCGATGGCTACGAACCAGATGGTTGGCAACAGTTCCATTGTCAGTACCCCTTGGCCTTAGTAGCGAATGCCAGGACGTCGTCGCCGGACTTGTCCGGTCCGGTGCCGTCGTCGTTCTTGTCACGTTGGTCGTCGGAGTCCTGCGCGTGGCCCAGTTCGGGCATCGCCGAGGCCACGCCACCGCGGATGTACTTGACCAAGAGCTTCACCTCCACCACCAGCAGCACGGCGTAGATGGCGGTGAGGGCTACCAGCGAGGTCATGAGCTCTCCTGCGCTGACCCCCCCGGAGATACCGCGGCAGCGGTGAACATGAAGACCTGGTCGATTCCGTTCATGTCAGGGTTGGGGGCCACCACGAACGGCTGCCTGCCCATTTCGGTGAAGATCCAGCCTGCGGCGTTGGCGCCGAACGGTGCGAGGATCCCCCAGGACGGCAAGACGCATGAGCCATTTTGACCCGGGAACCACGCCCTTGCGGGTGACCCAGAGGGCCAACAGTGCGGCGAATGCGGCGAGGCCACCGAAGCCGATCATCATGCGGAAGCCCCAGTAGGTCACTTCCATGACAGGCACGTATTGAATTTCCTGTCCGGCGCGCTCACCGTACAGGGGGGGGTTGTCCGGCAGGTGGGTGCCGTACTTCTCCTTGTACTCACCCAGCAGGCTGTTCACGCCCTTGACCTCGGTGGTGAAGTCGCCCTTGGCCAGGAAGGAGAGGATGCCGGGTACTTCGATGACAGCCACGATGTCGTCGCAGTTGGTGGCACCGAGGTTGCCGACGCTCAGGACCGAGAAGCCCGTGCCGTCATGGCAGGCAGCTTCCGCTGCAGCCATCTTCATGGGCTGCTGCTCGAACATCAGTTTGCCCTGGAGGTCACCTGTGATGGCCGTTCCTGCGAAGGAGATCATGGCCACCACTGCACCAATTCGCAAGGATGTCATCCATACGGTGTAGTCGCTTTGTCACGGCCCGGGATTGCGGCCTCGCCGGGAACCAGCTTGCCGTCCTTGCCCACCACATCAATGCCATCGTGGCGGCGGCGCCAGAGGTGGTACCAGGCGATACCCAACAGGAAGCGCCCGCGACAGCCAGTGCACCGAACAGTGTGTGGGGGGGCACCGCAACCAGCGCCGTGTTGTTGGTGAACACAGCCCAGGCATCGGTCATCACGGGCCGGCCATCCACCATCTCAACGCCCACGGGGTGCTGCATCCAGGAGTTGGCCACGATGATGAAGTATGCGGAGAAGACTGAACCAATCACGCGATCCACAAGCACGCCAGGTGGACGCCGCGCTTCAGTTGCTTCCAGCCAAAGATCCACAGTCCCAGGAAGGTGGATTCAACGAAGAAGGCCAACAGTGCTTCGAGGGCCAGGGGCGCACCAAAAACATCCCCCCCGACGAAACGGCTGTACTCACTCCACGCCATGCCGAACTGGAATTCCTGGACGATGCCGGTGGCTACGCCCATGATGAAGTTGATGAGGAAGAGCTTTCCCCAGAACTTGGTCATCCGCAGGTACTCGGGCTTGCCGGTGCGGTACCAAATGGTCTGGATGATGGCCACTACCAGGCCGAGGCCAATGGTGAGCGGCACCATCATGAAGTGGTAGACGGTAGTGATACCAAACTGCCAGCGTGCGATTTCCAAGGCGTCCATGGCTGTCCTTTGTGCGGTGGACCGAAGTACGATGACCTTACTTCTACGTCACGTAGAAAACTTCTCTTCTACACAGTGTAGAACAAATGGAGGGAGACGAAACCCATTCTTCAAGTGGCGTAACCCACGCGCAAGGGATCGCTCAGGGGCGCGGCGCGCCGATAGTTCTACCTCACGTAGAATGAAGCTCTGAAAAGCGGTAGATTTATTGTGGAATGTTGGATCATCGCTCCCGGCAGCAGCCACCCTGCACCGGGAAGCGGAAGGTAGGGACGTATAAATGGCAAGTCTTGGGGGGGAACTGGAACGGGCAGTGATGGATCTGCTCTGGGCAGGCCAGGAGGCTGCAACCGCCAACACACTGCGCGATCTCCTGGCGCAGGATTCCGAGGCCGGTGACGGCACCGCGGGTCATCAAGGCAAGGATCTGGCCGTAACCACGGTCCTCACTGTGCTCTCACGCCTGGAAAAGAAGGGCCTGGTGGAGCGCGAACGCGGAACGCGGCCACACCGCTACCAAGCCGTCTCCAGCCGCGCCGATCACACCGCCGAACTCATGCACGAAGTCCTGGGCTCGGCTCCGGACCGCGAGGCCGTCCTGGCACGCTTCATTGGTTCCGTCACCGAAAGTGAAGCCGCTACCCTGCGCAAACTGCTCGGCTACAATTAGCCACTATGTTCTGGACCTCATACCTGCTTGCGGTCCTGGCAATCATTCTGGCGTGGCCAGTACCCGTACTCCTGTCGCGTGCACAGTGGCCGGCACGATCCCCCTTCACCGCCATGGTGCTGTGGCAAGCGATCGCCCTCGCTGGTGGCTTGTCCATGATCGGGGGGGCCATGCTCGTTTACGGACTCGAGCCCATCGGGGGGGACAACCTCATTGCGGGACTCAAGAGCCTGGCCGGGATGGTCTTCAACAACGAACCCACCACGGCGCTGGGCTTTTGGCACCTTTTTGCGCTCTCCGCAGCGGCACTGTTGACCGCCCACCTGGTCTTCACCCTGCTGCTGACCTATTACAAGATTGAACGCCAGCGGCGACGCCACCGCGAGCTGCTGGCCCTTCTGGCGTCACCGTCGGACGACGCCCCGGCACCGTGGTGATCAACCACGACTCCCCCCGTCGCCTACTGCCTCCCTGGCGGCGCCCGATCCGTAACGGTACTCTCCGACGGCCTGATGGCAGCACTGGAACCAGCTGAACTCCGGGCTGTGCTGATTCACGAGAACGCGCACCTGTCCCAGCGCCACGATCTCCTCCTTTGGGCCTTTGCTGCCTGGCGTCAGGCCCTGCCATGGTTCCCCACCACCCGGCTGGCCCAGACCGCGGTGAACTCCCTGATCGAAATGCTGGCCGACGACGTCGCCTCCGCACCGAAAGCAAGGGCACCCTGATCAAGGCCATCGCCATTGTTGCCAGCGGCACCACACAGCCCGCCCTGGACGGGCAGTCCGTCAGCGGGCGTCAGGCACTGGCCGGCGGCCAGGCACTCAGCGCAGGGGGCGCCGTTGTCGAGGGCAATGCAGTCAGCGCCACCGGCGGTGCCGACTCC
>BBFS01000003.1 GCA_001313365.1 Paenarthrobacter nitroguajacolicus JCM 14115 | reverse complement strand
ATGGCACCGCACCTGCCGTTATCCCGCCGAAGGAGGCAGCGCAGTCCCTCGTGGCCGCACAGGCTGGCTCCTCGATTCAGCCTATAAAGGAGTTCCTGTGATCGTTCCATTTCAGCCACTGCTAACACGAGATGAAGCCGCTCTAGGGACGTGGATCAAGTTGTCTGCCATAGAGTCCCTCGAACTGATGGCCCTGGCCGGTTTCGATTTCGTTGTGCTGGACCTCGAACATTCACCGATGTCTTTGGAAACTGCCTCGACTCTCATCGCCATAGCCCGGGGGAAGGGAATATGTCCTCTGGTTCGGGTTCCGGATCACTCGCAATCCTGGATCCAGCGTTGCCTTGACGCAGGCGCTTCAGGAGTTTTCGCCCCCCGCACGTCGATACCCCCCCGGAAGAAGCACGTTCCGTTGCGCGCGCAGCACGATTTGAACCCAGCGGAACTCGGGGGTGTCGGACCCACGAGCCGCGCCGGCAACTGGGGCCTACGGAATATGGCACCTACATCGGAGAAGGCGGCGAAGCTGCGGTTATCGTGCAGCTTGAAAGCGACCTTGCCATAAGAAACACACGCAAGATCATCGAAACCGGCGAGGTTGATGCCATCTTCGTCGGCCCTGCTGATCTAAGCGTTTCCCTTGGAGTAGACGTAGGCCACGAAGCAGTCACCTCTCGTGTGCAGACCGTCGCGGAAGTTTGCACCGAACTCTCAATTCCCTGCGGAATAGCCGTCGGCGACCCCCGCCTCTGCTGCCAGACTTGCAAAAAGTGGATTCTCATTCGTCTTGGTGAGTAACGATGCAACAATACTTGGCTCAGGGGGCCTCAAAACTCGTCGAAAGTTTCCATGAATCCTACGTATGACGCAGGCGGGGATTGCTGGCCCTACTCTTCTGGCTTTCGAGCCATTTCCGTGAAGCCGATGTGACAACTATGGCCCCCCCGAATGGTTTAGCAGGAGTAGGGTCAGATCAGCGTTTGGACTGTGCGGCAAATCGCCTCCTTCGTTGAGGTTCGCGCTGCTGGGCTCCGATGCGTGTTGATCCGATATTCGGCAAAGGAGCCAGCGATGGTTGGGTGGAATGCTGACACCGCGGCCGGCTCTTTGGGTGGTGCCGTGACCCTGGTGGAAGGGTCGAACTTCTCGATCTCAGATGTGACTGGCGACATGTTTTCGGACCGGCCCCATGGGTCTTCTTTGAGGACACGCGCATCGTGTCCCTTTGGCGAATGACGATCAATGGTGGAGCCTGGAGCCGCTGGCGGCTGACACGCTCGAGCCTTACCGTGCCCTGTTCATTTGCAGAACAGGGCGGGTAGCGAGTCAACCGGACAGTCATCTCATTGTGGAACGCAGCCGTGAACTCGGTGTCGGAATTCTGGAGGACATCACCGTTCGCAATCATTCCAGGGAACCGGCGGTCTGTGTGGTCGAGTTGGAAATAGACGCAGACTTCGCGGATCTCTTTGAAGTGAAGGATGCTCGAATTACCAGGCAGTGGGAACAGACCCGTGAGGTCCGCGGCGATTCGCTCGTCATCCATGGAGCCTGGAAGGGAACGCATAAAGGGGGCGGTGCTCCATTCCCCGGGTGCAATATTTAGCCATGACGGCTTAGGCTTCCGCACCGTGTTCCGCCCCCAAGGCGAGTGGACGGCAAGGGTTTATGTCTTGCCGCTTCAGCACGGAACCGAAAAGCCGGTGCCCTTCCACCGTGAAACGGACGGCACTTCCGCAGCGGAACGACGCCGCGCGGAGTGGATACGAAAAACGCCAGTTCCGGAGAGCAGCAACGTCACGCTCTATCGCACGATGTTGCGTTGTGTTGAGGACATCGGAGCGCTTCAGATTGAGGATCCAGTTCATCCAGAGCGTACGGTCGTGGCAGCAGGCGCCCCTTGGTTCATGGCCATCTTTGGTCGCGACTCGATACTCTCCTCCTATATGGCCCTGCCTGTGGATCCATCTCTGGCACTGGACACCCTTCGAAACCTTGCTGACCGGCAAGGCAGCGAAGTGGATCTGGTTTCGGAGGAGCAGCCGGGCCGTATTCTCCACGAGGTCAGGCTTGGAGTCAGCACGAAGCTGGCTCTCGGCGGCAGATCTGCGTACTACGGCACGGCCGATGCCACAGCGTTGTTCGTCATTCTTCTGGGCGAAGTCAGCCGCTGGGGTTTGGCTGCCGATCAAGTTGCGGCGCTGCTGCCCAACGCGGACCGCGCGCTCGAATGGATCCGGGACTACGGAGACCGGGACGGCGATGGATTCGTGGAGTACCAGCGTCTCAATGATCAAGGGCTGGTGAACCAGGGATGGAAGGACTCCTGGGATGGCGTCAATTTTGCCGATGGCCGGCTTGCTGAGCCACCGATAGCACTTTGCGAAGTGCAGGGATATGTATACGCCGCCTACATCGCGCGGGCTTGGATGGCTTACGACGCGGGAGATTTTGGCGTGGCGGCTGGACTGCGGGACCGGGCCGCGCGATTGAAGAAACAGTTCAATGAAAAATTCTGGCTGCCAGACCGCGGTTATTTTGCCATTGCCTTGGATAGGGACAAGAATCCGGTGGACGCCCTCGCCTCCAATATGGGGGGGCATTGCCTGTGGAGCGGAATCGTCGACGATCACATCGCGCCGTTAGTTGCTGAGCGGTTGATGTCCCCCGGAGTTGTTTAGTGGATGGGGGGGCATCCGGACGTTGGCTACAACTATGGGTGCTACAATCCTGCCAGCTATCACAACGGGGGGGCGGTCTGGCCGCACGATAACGCGATCATCGCTGCAGGACTGATGCGGTACGGCTTTGTCCATGAGGCACAGAGAGTAGCCCAAGCTATCATTGAGGCGGCAGAGTATACGGATCATCGCCTGCCCGAACTGTTTTGCGGCTTTGAGCGGTCCAGGTTTCCCAAGCCGGTCCCGTACCCGACGTCGTGCTCGCCACAAGCGTGGGCGGCTGCCGCGCCGGTCCAACTGATGCGCACGCTGCTGCGGTATGACCCCGATGTCTCCCGGAATGAGATATGGCTTGACCCCCCCGTACTGCCTGTAGCTTGGGGGGAGAGCACGTGCGACCAATCTACCGATCGGTGGTGGCCGAATCACTATCGACGTGACCGGCACGGAAGTGACGGTTGAAGGCTCCCTATCGGCATGACATGGCACCGGGGGAGCCCGTCCGCCTTGGTTTGCCTGATGGGAACTGATCAGCTATCTCACTCGGTGTGGTCCTCCGCCCAATGTGGGTTGTGACCACCAAACATGGGCCGGCACTTTCTGGTAGGAAGGGCGGAATGCTCCAGGAACATCGTAGGGCAGTGCTGCCAGCCGGCCCGTGCTCCGCCTGCCATACCGTTGCCGCCGTCTGTAGCGGCAGTCGTCCACTCAGGGCATGTCGAGTCGGGTTTTGTATGCGGTGTTTTCGTTGGTGTTCCAACCGGCGATGATGCCGGCTCCGAGCATTTGGTCGGTGAGTCGTGCGAAGCGGTATCCGGGGTCGGTGTCGAGGGCGAGTTGCATGTATTGGTGTGCTTTGGATCCTCGGCCTTCCCATCAGTTGATGTGGCCGATGGTGGTGAGGATGGGTGCTGCGTGTTGTGGGCTGGTTCTGGTGTAGGCGTGGATGAGCAGTTGTTGTGCCATTCGACGCGTGACCATTTGGGCGCGGTCTGGGTTGGGGCGAAGACGATGTGTTGGGGTGGTTCGTCGATGCCGGGGATGTCTGCCATGAGCCGGTCGCGGATGTGGGGGGGAATTGGAAGTTCGCGATGAGGGTGGCGCAGTCCTCGTCGGTCGGGAAGTCATGCGAGTCCAGCATGGCTATCCAGAGCACGCTCGCTTGTATCGCCGCTTGATCGGGTGCCTGGGCTCGGATGGTGTTCATGCGGTTTTCGACGGCGGTGGCGTGGTCTGCTTCTTGGGTTGGTGGTGGGAGGATGATGCGGTTGGTGGGTTCGATGGTGCTGCCGCGGTAGATGAATTCGGCGTTGACGTGGCTGTATTCGGTGGTGCCGAGGCTGACGTGGGGGGTTTTGCTTTAACGTTTTGACAGATGTTGACACTAGTCTCTGATGTGTGGTGCCGGCCTGTGCCTGGTCTCCGGGTGGCCTGTTCATTTGCGGGGGGGAGCGGGTTCAGGGCCGTGGCTGTGGGCCCTCCGACTGCTCTGAACTGGGGGGGCTATGCGGGTCCTCCCTTGGTTCGTCAGGTAGGTCGTAGTTGTCGGACACCATGGTAGGGGCACTGAGCACGACATGACCTTCGAGAACTTGCTTCAGCAGCCAGGTAAATACGTTGATTTATCGCGTGTGGGGGAGGCCGGAGCGGGTCTTGAGGTCAAGGTCGGTGTGCATTTACACAGAGCATGACGTCGGGTGGACGATTTCGCCTTAGGACACCGCGGTTTCAGCCTGGACGACTCAGCGGCGGCTCCACGCCTGTCTCTCCTGCTCCGTTCCGACGCCAGAAGTTGGACCTGACAGTGAGGGCGCCGTCAGCTATTGGGGGGGTCGTTGGTTCGGTCGATAGAGACCCGGGCGGTCAGCGGCCAGCAGCCATTTCGATGGGCTGGCCCGCGCCGAGCATGGTTCCCTTCCATCGGGCGATTGTGGTGTCTAGGTGGTATTGGACCATGGATACGATATCCGCCTGGGGGGGTCGAGGAGCCACTGTATCTGCAGGCCATCCAAGAGCGCGAACAATCCTTCTATTTCCCTGCGCGCATGCGACTCGTGCATTGGACGCACTTCACCGGATGAGATCGCTGCATGAGTTCTCCGAGGAAGTAGGCCTTGCTGTCTTTGTAGCGTTCCGCCATGAAAGCATGTGCGGGGTGGGCGGGATTGGATGCCTCCGTGGCCAGTGTCAGGAACAGTTCGATCGAGCCGCGGTGCTCAACGTTGAACCTCACGACGTTCATCAGGCCGCGGATGTTTTCCAGTCCGGGCTTGGATTGCGCACGTTCCGTATTGTCGGCTTCCCACTGTTGGAGCAGTGCCGTAAGCAGGCTTTCCTTGTCAGGAAAGTAGCGCACCAGTGCAGCTCTCGATACGCCGACCTGGTCAGCGATTTGTTGCAGCGAGCCACCGACATATCCAAACTTCCCGAAGACCTGCTGGGCGGCTTCCAGGATTTCCTGCCTACGCTGGACGCCCTTCTTGTAAGGCCCTCGACTTTCAGCCATCGCTGTCACCCTTCATCATTGACGAAATGCTACGCTACCGTTACATTTCATTCAAGGCAATCGGTCAACCGGTTGTTGGGGGCACTTCTGGCTGTCGCGCACATCAACTGGTTCAGGCTGGCCCGAACAACCTTGCACGGCGTTCACGCGACGCCGGAATACCCAGCCGGACCGACATCTATCTACTCAAAGGACCATTCCGTTGACTACCGACGCAGAAAAAAGCCAAGCCACCCCGTCGCAAGATCGAAACCCAATCAGGGAAGCGGAAGGAGCGGGGGGGTACGGCCCTGGCTCCCTTCTGGGTGAGGTCCTCGATGATCCGCACGGCCGCCCGTTGATCGAGCGCGCGCTTCCGGCCATAGTGAATGCGCCGCTGATCCTTCAGCTTCGTCATACCCCCCCGCTTGGGCAGATCGTTGGTTTCGGTGGTCAGCACCTGTCGGCCGAAGATCTTTCCCAGCTATGGGAAGCCCTCGGTGACCTGTCTGCTCGCCGGCCAGAGCCTAAAAATGAGCCAGAGCCGATCCACCCGAACAAGAACTACGAAGACGAAGCCGTGGCGAGGGGGGGTTCGCGTCGCGTTGAGTATCCGCGGACGGTCGAACTTTGGGCAGTGCTGGAAGTGGCGATTGATGGGCCGGATCACGGAAATCCCTTCGTTGACGTTGAACTCGCCGCCGAATTCAAGCTGGGCGACAGGTCCTTCCGGGTGGGAGGGTTCTATGACGGTGAGGGTCGATACCTCATCCGTTTTTCTCCGCCGGAGGAAGGGGGCTGGAGTTTCGTAACGCAATCCACGGCCCGCTCACTCGATGGGCTGAAGGGACAATTCCGTGCCTCACCTCCAAGCGCAGGGATCCATGGTCCCGTTCGAGTAGCCGACACGCACCACTTCCGGTACGCCGATGGAACGAGGTACCGGCCGGTGGGAACAACCGCATACGCCTGGACCCATCAGCCGGAAGCCTTGCAGAAAAAAACGCTCGAAACATTGGCGTCCACGTCCTTCAACAAACTACGTATGTGTGTCTTCCCCCCCAAGTCCTACCTGTTCAATGCCAACGAACCTGAGATCTACCCATTCGAGCAAAACGAAGATGGTTCATTTGACTGGACACGGCCCGTGCCGGAGTACTTCAGGAACCTTGAGCACCGAATCGGCCAGCTGGGGCAACTGGGGGATTGAGGCGGACTTGATACTCTTCCACGCCTACGACCGCTGGGGCTTTTCGGATATGGGCAAAGCCGCAGACGACCGCTACACCAAGTATGTGGTGAGGAGCTGCACGCCTTCGCCAATGTGTGGTGGTCCCTTGCCAACGAATATGACCTCCTCAGCGCCAAGTCCCAAGAAGATTGGGAGAGGCTCGCGGCGGTCATTGGCGAGGAAGACCCGGTGGACCACCTCCTCTCCATCCATAACTGTTTCGCCTTCTACGATCAGACCCGTCCGTGGGTGACGCACTGCAGCCTCCAACGAATCGACGTGTATCGCACCTCGGAAAATACCGATGCGTGGCGTGAACAATACGGAAAGCCGATCGTCATTGACGAGTGCGGCTACGAAGGGGATATTGACCAGGGCTGGGGGAAACATCAGCGGCGAAGAGCTCGTCCGCCGGTACTGGGAAGGTGCAGTTCGCGGCGGGTACATCGCCCACGGCGAAACGTATCTGAATGACCGCGAGGAGCTGTGGTGGTCCAAGGGAGGTGTTCTGGTTGGAGAGTCACCTCAACGGATCAAGTTCTTGGACGAGGTCATGGCGGCGGCGCCCGAAGGCGTCCTGGACCCGATCCGAGGAGACTGGGACGTACCCTGGGGTGGCGCCGCAGGGCAGTATGAAGTCGCGTACCTCGGATTCGGCCGCCCCCCCGCTACCGAGACATTGTCCGCAGGCCCGGAGTGCAGTACGGGGTGGATGTTATTGACACCTGGAATATGACGATTGAAAGGATCCCTGGATCCTTTGAAGGAACCTTCCGGGTCCCGCTGCCGGGACGCCCATACATGGCAATCAGGCTGGTTTCCCAAGTCTGAAGTGTTCGGTAGTGGCCGCTCATCTCCGTCCGGGTAGCGGCCACTACCGCTCAGGCGTCCAACCGGCATGTCCGAGCATCCCCCCTGCGGGGGGGCGGGCGCAGATCCGCGGGTGGTTGCGCCGGTTGCGCCGGGCTGCAGGCTGACGGGCGCTATGCCAGATTCAGCGTGCGCAGAGCATCATCGAAAGCCTCGGTCATGGACAGCGTGGGTTCAAGCAGCCATTGCAACTGGAGGCCATCCATCGCTGCCAGAAGTGCTCGAGCGAGAGAAGCCGCCGGGCGGACAGCGGGCAAAATACCCTGCTCCTGTTCCTCACTGATGCCTTCCTCCAGGAGCTGCAGTATGCGCTGATACCGTTCCACAAAGTAGTTGTGAGCGGGGTGTTCGGGGTTCACTGCCTCCGCAGCGAGCGTTGCGTAGAGCGTGGTCAGACCTCGCTGGTTCTCATTGGCAGCTACAATCTTGCGCAGTTCATCTATCAGGAGCTCGCCGGACGGCGTTCGGGAATGAATCAGCTACCGAGTCGTCACGGGCGTCGAGCACAGCGACCAGCAGTTGCTCTTTGGAGCCAAAATGGTGGATTACCGCCCCCCCAGGCTTAGCCCCAGTGATCGAGCAATATCCCGCAGGCTTCCCCCCCGCGATAGCCTTCGCGTGAGAACACCGATACCGCGGCGTCCAGAATTTCCCGACGACGGTCGACCCCCGCTGCGGTAGGGCCCGCGGGGTCCACGAATGCCCGGAACGGCGGCCATAGATGGTGCCGTTACTGGCTTTTCCACTGATCCTCCTTGTTGGCCTACCTATGAGCTATGTACCACCTTCTCATGTCCAAACCGGCGCCACTCGAAGATATTGCAACCAAACAGTAGACATCCATAACCCCCCCGTGTCGTACATTCTATTAATCCCAACACTGAACATGTGTGCAGGTTTCACGGTCGAAGCCCACACGGAACGAGGAGGTTCCCTATGTCATTTATCAAACCTGAACCCGAGAAAATAGCACTTTTAGCGGACGGGGAAACACAACTTCGCCCCCCCGCCAACCAGGACCGGCGTAAAGCATTTCCCGTTCTGCTCGTCCTGGCTCAGTTCGGCTTCCTGCTGGCCCTGCTTGCCCCTGTCGTTGTAAGCCTGTCCATCAAGGTCTCCATCATCGATCCTGTGAACACGGGCGGGTCCCTCGGGCTAATCCTTGGTGTGGGTTCTTTGATGTCAGTGATCGCCACCCCGCTTTTTGGCAACTTGAGCGACCGCTCCCGCAGCCGCTTTGGCCGGCGCAGGCCCTTCCTGGTCGGCGGCGCCCTCCTCGGGACCCTGGGCTGATCATTATTGGTGTTTCTGATGCCGTACCCGGCGTCCTTGCAGGATGGGCCCTGACGCAGCTGGCGATGAATGCCGGACAGGCAGCTATCAACGGGCTTTATGCAGACCGGATTCCTGAGCACCAACGGGGGGCCGCGTCGGGGGGGCGTTTTTGGGCCTCGCCACCAATTTCGGCGCCGTCGGCGGCGCAGCGGTTGCCACGGCGCTGTCGCCTAATCTCTTACTGATTTTCCTCGTTCCCGGGCTGGTTGCCATTGCCTTCGCCGGCATCCTGGCGCTGTATATCAAAGACGCCCCCCGCCCGGCCCGAAGTCCTGCGGCCCTTCTCCGTGATGGAAATCGTCCGCAGTTACGGATGGCCAGTCAGGAGCAACCGTGACTTCACCATCAACTTCATCAGCGCTTCCTGATCTGGCTCGGCTTCTCCGCCTCATGACGTACCAGGCGCTGCTCTTCATCCAGCAGTTCGGCATCAACCCGCAAAACGTTGCCGGTTATATGTTGGCCGCCACGGCCATCTCCGGTGCCGGAACCCTGCTCGGCTCCATCGGTGGCGGATGGATCTCCGATAAGGTGGACCGCCGCAAGGGATTTGTACTCGCCGGAGGTCTCCTCATCGGCGTCTCACTCCTGCTGGTCGGCATGGCCCCGACACCGGAGCTCGTCTTCGCCGCGGGCGCCCTGGGCGGCGTCGGGCTCGGCATTTACATTGCCGTGGACCTGGCACTTGCCGCACGGCTGGTTCCTGACAAGAACAACACCGGCCGCTACATGGGTATCGTCACGCTCGCCAACAACCTTCCGAACGTCCTGACTCCACTGCTGGCCCCCCCGCTGCTGCTCACCGCTGGAGCATCCGCGGAGGGCCGCCCCCCCGGGTTTGCCCTCTTGTTCCTCGTGGCCGGAGTCATCTCCATCCTTGGTTCCGTCCTGGTCCTCGCCATCCGCAGCGTTCGCTGATCCAACAAATACAAAAGGCTGAAATGACGACCCCCCACCCTTAACCCCCACAGCACAGGCCCGCGCGGATGAGCTGTTGTCTCTCATGACCGTCGAGGAGAAGGCAGGACTGCTGTTCCATGCCATGGCGAGCGTCGGTCCAGGCGGCAAGGTACTCGGCGCTGATGATGAGCCCGGTATTGGGGGGGCCCTACCCGGCAACTGATCGAAGCGGGTATTTCCCACTTTGCCTGATGGGTCCGGCCTCTCCCGAGGACATTGCCCGATGGCACAACGAGGCGCAGGATATTGCCAAACAGAACCGCCTTTCGGTTCCGATCACGGTGTCTTCGGATCCCCCCCGTCATGGCTTCTTCTCCAACCCCCCCGCCACGGGTGCCGCTGCCAGTGGCTTCTCCCAGTGGCCTGAACACCTGGGTCTTGGCGCCGTTCGTGATGTGAACCTGGTGAGGGAACATGCCGATATTGTTCGGCGAGAACTCACGGCAGTAGGTATTCGTGTGGCTCTCGGTCCGACCTTGGACATTGCCAGTGATCCCCCGCTGGGCCCGCACGCTGGGAACCTTCGGGGGGGCAGATCCGGAAATAGTCAGCACCCTCTCCCGGGCCTACATTGAAGGATTGCGCGGAACATCCCCGGCCGAAGAGGTAGCGGCCATGATCAAACACTTCCCCCCCGGCGGAGGGGCCCAGAAAGACGGCGAGGATCCGCACTTCCCGTACGGACGCGAACAGGTCTGGCCAGGTGACAGATTCAAGGACCACCTCCAGCCTTTATCGATGCCCTTGACCTCGGTGTCACACAGATCATGCCGTACTACGCATGCCGGTAGGTCTTCATCTGAACGGCAAGCCGGTCGAGGAAGTCGGATTCGCCTTCAACGGCCAGATCATCAACGAACTCCTGCGCGACCAACTTGGCTTCGACGGAATCGTCTGCACTGACTTCACGCTTGTCACGGACGGGCATGTCTTCGGTGCCCCCCCATGCTGGCACGCGCGTGGGGGTCTGGAACACCTGAACCGTGCGGAGCGGGTTCTCGCTATCCTGAATGCCGGCTGCGACCAACTCGGAGGTGAAGCATCACAGGAACTGGTGGTCAAGCTTGTGACCGACGGCCGTCTGAGTGAGGCCCGCCTCGATGAATCTGCCCGGCGCCTCCTTACCGAAAAGTTCCGTCTGGGACTCTTTGACAATGCAGAGGTCGACGTTGACGCAGTGGCAAGCGGGGTTGGAACTCCTAAGAACACGGCCAAGGGCTTGGCCGCTCAACGGAGTTCCATCGTCGTCACCGACGATGCCGAGTCATTCCTGCCACTCACCGAGGGCATTAGTGTGTACGCCGAGGGAATCGATCCAGCCACACTGTCACGCTACGCACAGGTAGCAGCTTCCCCGTCGGAAGCGGACACTGCACTTCTCAGGATTGAAGCCCCCTTATGAGGAACGCACCGAAGGTATGGAGCGATTTTTCCGGGCGGGATCGTTGGACTTCACGAAATCACAACTTGAGCGGCTGACCACAATTCAAAGCCAAGTTCCGACAATCGTCGATGTCTTCCTGGACCGCCCGGCACTTCTGGGGGGGCAACTATCCAGCCGGGTCCAAGCCGTCACCGTTAACTTCGGAGCCTCTGATGAAGCCCTGCTGGACATCCTGTTCGGCAGGGTAGAGCGTCGCGGCGCACTTCCCTTCGAGATCTCCCAATCAATGGAACAAGTGGCATCCCGCAGGGAGGACGTCTCCTTCGAAGACGAGACTCCCAGATATTCCTACGGGCACGGCATCCCCCCCTCTCCGCACCGGCCTCCCTATGAGGCAACGCAAGAGCAGCACTCATAATCACATCGTCCGCGAGCGTGGGGACCACGTCCATGTGGCCCTACGCTCGCGGACAACCTTCGTCCCTCCACTGCGCTCAAAGAAGAGGCAACCATGAAAGTGACCCAAGCTTCACGAATCCTTGCAGCAGCCGCCGGCGCTGCCATGGTCGGAGCAACACTCATCGCAGGACCTTCCAATGCAGCAAGCCCTATCCAGCCAGGCGCATCATACGTGGCCCTCGGCAGCTCATACGCAGCCGGGGGGGCGGGTGTAGGACCAGCTGATCCCACCGACACCGGCGCACTGTGTGGTCGGACCTGATCGCCTACCCCAACCTCGTCGCCAAAGCCCTCGACCTGAAAATCACCAATGTCACCTGCGGTGGAGCGACGACCGACAACATCACAACCAGCCCACAAAACATCCGCAATCACTCGATCAACCCCCCAAATGGAGGCAGTCACCCGTGAGGCTCGCTTGGTCACCGTCACGATCGGCGGCAACGACGTCAACTATGTAGCAACCTCATCGCCGAATCCTGCCTCGCCGATCTGGCAACCAACCCATCAAGCCCGACGGCGAACATGGTCAAGCAGTACGGTGCATGCACCCCTCAGTCAGAGCAAACTGTCCGCAACGTTCTGGCCCAGATGGAAGGAAAACTCTCAACGATGATCAAACAGATCCAAGCCAAAGCGCCCCTGGCACGGATCGTCCTCGTCGATTACCCCACAGTCCTGCCCCAAAACGGTCAGCCCTGCAGCCTCATCCCGATCTCGGGTGACCGGCAAAAATTCCTCCTGGAAGTCGCCCGCGAACTGAGTCTTTCCACCAAGCACGCCGCGCAGGCAACCGGTTCCGACTACATCGCTGCGTCCAAGGACAGCCGCCATCACGACGCATGCTCAAAGGATCCTTGGATGACCGGCTACATGTTTGCACCAAGAAGCGCTCCGATGCATCCCAAAGAAACAGGCCACGCCGCGATGGCTGAAGCAATAATCCGCCAGCTGGCTACTTCATAACGAACGGCTGACCCGCATCCTCCTCTCCGACACATGGCGCTCTCCGTCGTGCCTGATCTCCTTGAAAGGTAAACCTGATGTCGCTAAGACTTGTAGGTAAAACAGCTCTGGTCACCGGAGCGGGCTCCGGGATTGGACGTGCTGTCGCGACCCGCTTCGTGGCCGAAGGCGCCACCGTCTACTTCGCCGACCTGAATTACGAAGCCGCCGTCACCGCCGCGAAGGAAACCGGCTCAGCCTCCGCCAAAGCCCTGCTCATGGACGTCTCCGACGAAAGCAGCGTCCAAACCGCCTACGCCACTGCCCTCAAGGACGGGCCTCTCGATATTGTGGTCGCCAACGCCGGAGTCCAGTTCTTCGGCCAGGACGCCCGCGTGGGCGACCTGGACCTGGAGGTCTGGGAAAAAACCATCCGCATCAACCAACGCGGGGGGGCGTTCCTGACCCTTAAGCATGCCGTCCGGGCCTTCGCCGGGGGGGAGGCGGCTCGATAATTTGCACCGGGAGCCTACTGCCGTTGTGGCCTGCGGTGGAACTTTCACCGCGTACACCAGTTCAAAGGCCGGTGTCCACGGCCTGGCCCGCGTCGTCGCCGCCGACTACGCCTCAGAAGGCATCAGGTCAACACCGTGGTCCCCCGGCTACACCGAAACCCCACTTGTCCAAACCATCGCCAACGATCCTGAACAACGTGCTGGCTTGGTGAATTCCACCATGCTCGGACGCGCCGGCACCGCCGCTGATGTTGAAGGCATCATGGTCTACCTCGCCAGCGACGACTCCACCTACGCCACCGGCGGCATCTTCACAATCGACGGCGGACTCACCGCCTCTAAGCCACCTCCGGCCATCGCGTTGAGAACGGACAGAAGATGGGAGGAAAGATGGACATTGAGGTGTCGGCTGAGACTGGACAAAAGCCGGACAGGCGTGAGCTCGATAGCCTCCTGGCATGGTCGAAATCAATGATGCGAACACGGGGGGGAGCCGGACGAGGCCCTAGCTCATGCTGTCGCCATAGTCACGGAAAGCGCATCGTTCCACAAAGTAGGTGTGATGATCACGCGGATAGGTACCGGAAGCTATATCGTCCGCGCCCACCCAGCTGTCCCCTACGGTCTGGTCCGCCAGCAACATTCGTAAGGATGCCGTGGGGCTCAGTGGTCTGCATGTTTCTTGGCGCAGGCACGTCGCAGCTATGAGACAACCCTTCTCTTCCAATCTCTGCTGCATTAAACGTCATTCACCTTCAGGCCTCGCCCTCCGCACCGATACCGGCCAGGCCCAACAGGCCGTCGGCAGATCTGTGTTAATTGCATAAACTGCACGGACAGCCCACGTGCAAGAAAGCTCCCAACGAAGACTTCGTTGGGAGCTTTCTCATGCGGCGGTGATGGCAGAAGCGCCAAAGAGCCTGGCGCCAGGGGGGGCGCTGCCTCGGCCGCGAGCCGTCTTAGCGCTTCACTGCATCCAGCTTGAGCATCTTGGCAATGACGCCGTCCAGCTCGGAGTCATCGAAGATCTTCTTCCAGTCGTCCTTGATGATGGTTTCCTTGCCGTACTGGATGGCAATTTCGCAGGCTTCGGAGAACGGGTTGGACCCGCGCAGTGCGTTGGTGAGGGCGATCTGCACGTGGCCGAACAGCATTGCCTTCGCCGCTTCCTCGGGACGCCGGCGGTGTGCACGGTCTCGTGGAGGGCTTCGTTAAGTAGCGTGCCGATCATGCAGGCTACGGTTTCCACCAGGGTGGGTTCCAGGATGGCGAGCTGCTTGACGGTGACCCAGTGAACGTCGATCACGGGTGCGTAGATGGTGCGGATGACGGCTTCGGCTACGTCGCGGGTTGCTGCGGGCGCGTCGTCGTCGATCGCGGATACGACGTTTTGCGGGGGGGCGCCCTGGCCGCCGAAGGTGTCGGCCCATTCTTCCTTGGTGGTGCGCTCCAGGAACACGGACGGGTGGCAGGGGGGGTGCGCCACGGCCTGAACGACGTCGTCGCGCTTGGCCAGCAAGCTGCATACGCGGCCGCGGGATCCAGGGTCAGGAGGATCGCGCCGGACTTCATCTGCGGAACGACGGCCTCGGACACGATGCCTAGTACGGTGTCCGGCACGGCGAGGATCACGACGTCGGCCGTGGGAACGGCGTCGTCGGTGGCGGTGATGTCGCGCCCTTCGGCGCGCACCCGTTCCTGGCCGGCGGGGGAGTTCTCGCTGTAGAAGACATTGTGGGTGGACTTCTGGAGGTTGCGGGAAACGCGCATCCCCCCCATTTTGCCACCGGCTCCGACAACGGCGACGGTCAATTGTTCTGCTGACATTTCACTTGCTCCTTAGGAAATCGAGGCTTTGTTGGGTCCACTGGTTTTCGAGGCGGATGGTCTCCGCTTCGGAGTCCTGCCACGGCAGCCAGTGCTCCACGATTTGGTTGATGTTTCTTTCTTTGGGCTGGATCTTCTTGACCATGTAGTCGTAGTCGAGAAGGCCTTCGCGAGGGGGGGTGCGCCCGAGTATGTGAACCCGACCCATCCCTTTTTGCGCTGAACGCAAAGTCTTTGATGTGCATGTTCAGGACATAAGGCGAGACGGCGTCAATCACCTGCCGGGGGGGCATCTCCAGCGCCGCCACGGTGTTGGCGGGGTCGCTACATATACCGAGGTATGGGCTGTTGACGCGGCGGACGACGTCCAGGATCCGTTCCGTGGGGACCTGTTCATAGGTCTCGATCGCGATCCTCACCCCTGATGCCTCAAATTCGGTAAGCACTTCGGTGAAGATCGCCATGGCCTCATCAGCCGAGGGCGTGTGGCCCGGAACGTTGAACATGGTCCGCAACAGATTCGAGCCCAGCACCTCCGCAATATGCAGGAACGTGCGCAGGTGCTCCGGGCGAATACCTTTCGTCCCGAGTTCGAGGGTAATCCCCAGCTGGTCAGCGGTGGAGCGGACGGCGGCGAGGTCGTCGTCGTTCATGTCTTCAAGTGGTGCGTAATCGCAGATCTGGAACAGGTCCACACCCAGGTTCGCGGCTTTCCGCAGTGCATCGTGGATGCTCAGCGGTTCGCTGACCTGGTCTGACAGCTGCCAGAAAAACGCATAGCTGCTCAAACCTATGCGGCCGGTACCGTTCATGCCGCCACCTTCGTTCCCGCCGCAAGGCGTGCCGCCGTTTCGTCCAGGATGGTCTTGAGCGCTTCTGGATCGTGGGCGAAGCGGCCCAGGAACAGGCCTGCGACGGCTGTGTCCAGTTCGGTGATGAGGCCGGGTCCGGCACTGCCGCCGTAGATGACCTGGCTGTCTTCCTGCCCCCCCGGGAGCGAACGCACATGCTGGTCCAGACCGCGGACCACCGCACTGATGTATGCGGGCGTGGCCGGTTGCGGCGCGCCGATAGCCCACTGCGGTTCGTAGGCAACGATGGTGCGCTTCGTGGGACCAAGGCTTCCGGCACGGTTGAGGGCGGCGTCGATCTCGGCGGTGCAATGGGCGATGGCTTCTTCGGGGGGGAGCCGGCAGTCAGTTCACCAACGCAAAGCACCGGGGTGAGTCCGTTGCGGTAGGCCGCTGCGGTTTTGAGGCCGATGATCCGGTCGTCTTCGCCGAAGATCCGGCGGCGCTCGGCATGGCCAACCTCGACGTACCGTCCGCCGAGTTCGGCAACGGTTTTGCCGCCGACTTCGCCGGTGTAGGGGCCTTCATCTTCCCAAAAGATGTCCTGCGTTCCCGTGCCGATTCCGGCGGCGCCCAGGATGCGGGCGGCTTCGGGCAGGGCGGGCAGGCTCGGTAGAACGAACACTTCAATATCGCCGCTGGCCACGGCCGCGTGTTTGAAAGCGATGGAGGCCACGTCCCGGCAGTAATCAATGGAGCGCTGGTAGCCGAAGTACATCTTCAGGCTGACACCGATAACTGCTTTGGGAGGCGGGGGGGTGTTAGCAGGAAGTGACACCCTCGTAGTCCTTAATCAGTGTGACTTTCTCGGCCGAGGCTGAGGTTTCGTCGAACGTGTAGGTGAGCCATTCCTTGGCGAGGCGGCGGGCGAGTTCCAATCCGACCACGCGCTGGCCGAACGTGAGGACCTGGGCGTTGTTGCTCAGGACCGAGCGTTCGACGGAGAAGGAGTCGTGGGCGGTGACGGCACGGATGCCGGGGGGGACCTTGTTGGCGGCGATCGCAACGCCCAGGCCGGTGCCGCAGACCAGGAGCGCCCGGTCGGCCTTACCGGCGGCGATCAGTTCAGCAGCGGCGATGGCCACGGACGGGTACGGAGTGTGGCTCGTGGCGTCCACTCCGACGTCGGTGACGGATTCGACCGTGTCGTTCGCTTCCAAGTCGGCTTTGAGGGCTTCCTTGTACTCGAATCCGGCGTCGTCCGATCCTATGACCAGGCGCAGTTTGGTGCTCATGCAGTCTCCTTGATTGATGTCGTTGCGACGGAATTTTCGTCAGAAAGTGCGTTGTGAATTGCCCGGACGATCATTGCCATCGACACGGCGCCGGCATCGGGTGTTCCGAGGCTCTTCTCCGCGTGCGGGCGGGCGCGGCCCATGAGGGGGGGCAGCAGGTTGGCAGTGGTTTCAGCGGATTGCTCGGCGATGGTGGCAGCGGCGCCCCATGCTTCCCGAAGTGTTGCTCCGCCCTGAACGGCCGCGGTGAGGGCTTCGCTGAACGGGGGGACAGGACGTCCACTAGGTCTTGTCGCCCACCTTGGCCTTGCCGAAGTCCATGATGGAGCGCTTCGCTTCGGCCACACCAGCGGCAACGGCTCGGGCGTTAGGTGCATCCACGTCGCCGACGGATTGTCCGACGGCGCGCAGAGCCATGCCCCCACAACGCCCCTGAGGTGCCGCCGGCTTTGTCTGCCCAGGCGTCGGCTGCAAGGTTCAGGGCGGTTCCGGCGCCTGCACCGCGTTCGACGGCGTCTTCCGCAGCAGCGACTGCGGCGTGGATTCCACGTTCCATGCCGATCCCGTGGTCACCGTCGCCGGCGATCGCGTCGATCCGGCCGAGTTCTTCCACGTTGGCATCAACCACGGCTTTGGCGGCGTTGAGGGCGGCGAGGATGGTGGGCGCTGCGGTTTTGGATTCATCGCTGGCGTCCGGGATCACGGATTGCGGCTCGGCGCCCATGGTGAGTTGGTCGGCGTCGAGCGCTTGAGCGCTCACCGCACCACGCGAAAAGCCGGGGCGTCCGCGGGTGCCAGCCAGAGTTCCTCGAGCTCGGCGTCCAGCCAGAACAGCGTCAGGGAGGTGCCGGCCATGTCGAAGCTGGTCACGAGCTCGCCCACCTGCGGGTCCACTGCCTGGATGCCGGCTTCGGAAAGGAGCTGGGCCACGCGGCGGTAGACCACGAACAGCTCCTCGTACTTAACGCTGCCAAGCCCGTTGAGGATCGGAACCACTCGTGCGCCGTGGGTGGCGAGCCCGTCCGGGATCTCGGCGAGGAGGTCCTTGACCAGCAGTTCGGCGAGTTCGTCCGCCGTCGGGATATCCGTTTCGCCGATGCCTGGTTCGCCGTGGATGCCCATGCCCACGGCCATGCGCCCTTCGGGAACTGAGAAGAGCGGGTGGTCAGCACCCGGAAGGTGCAACCGGTGAACGCGACGCCGAAGGAGCGGGTGCGGTCATTGGCGCGTTCGGCGATTTCCAGCACAGAATCCAAGGTGTGGCCGGCCTCTGCGGCAGCGGCAGCTACCTTGAAGACGGTGAGGTCGCCGGCGATGCCGCGGCGTTTGTGCCGCTCCGCCAACGGTGCTGAGGAGATGTCATCAGTCACTGCGATGCTGCGGCAGTCGATGCCCTCGGCGCGGAGCTTGTCCTGGGCCTGGGTGAAGTGGAGGACGTCGCCGGCGTAGTTGCCGTAACCCAGGAGTACGCCGCCGCCATTGTCTGCTGCCTTGGCTACGTTGTAGACCTGCTGCGCCGAAGGGGAGGCGAACAGGTTGCCCATCGCGGCACCATGGGCCAGTCCCTGGCCCACCAGTCCGGCGAAGGCCGGGTAGTGGCCGGAGCTCCGCCGATGACCAAGGCGACCGTGTCCGGCGTCGAACGCGTGCTGCGGGCAACTCCGCCGGAGACACGCCGGACCCACCGGCTGTGCGATGCGACGAAGCCTTCGATCATTTCATCAGCGAAGGCTGAGGGCTCGTTGAAGAGGCGGGTCATGGGGTATCTCCTGGGCTGTACTGAAGGGTGTGAAGTGTGGTGGTTGTGCCCTGCCTGTTGGAAGGGCACAACCTGCTTGTGGTGTTTACGGCTCCGCGTGCTGCCCGGCCCCTTGGGGGGGTCCAGCGCCTCGGCAGGCGTACCAGCAGATGCTTTGCCCTGCTTGCTGAGGGTCACCATGAGGATGGAGGAGAGCAACATGAAGCCGCCGACGACGAACATAGGGACCGTGTAGCCGCCCGTCAGATCCTTGAGCCAGCCGGTGATGTAGCCGGCGCTGAAGCCTGCCAGGTTGCCCACGGTGTTGATCAGTGCGATGCCTGCTGCCGCGGCTGCGCCGGTGAGGAACTGGGTGGGAACGGTCCAGAAGTTCGGCAGTGCCGCGAAGATGGACATGGCCGTGATGGTGATGACCGCGATGGTTGCTGCGGGGGGGAACCTGCGAATAGTGCCAGAGGGATGCTGAGGCCGCCGATCAAGGCCGGGAGTGCGATGTGCCAGGTCTTCACGCCACGCTTGGTGGCGTCTTTGGACCAGAAGTACAGGGCGAACGCGGCGGGCAGATACGGGATGGCTGTGATGAGGCCCTTCTGGAAGACGTCGAACTTGGTTCCGTAGAGGCCTTCGAAGCCGGCGATGATGGTCGGCAGGAAGAAACCCAGGGCGTAGAGACCGTAAATGAAGCCGAAGTAGATCAAGGAAAGCATCCATACCCGGCCGTTGCCGAAGACGGTGCGGACGCTGACGTGCTTGTTGCTGGCCGCGGTTTCCTTCTTTTCCTTTTCAAGGGCGCCAGTGAGCCAGGTCTTTTCCTCGGACGTCAGCCACTTGGCTTTGGCGGGGGGAGTCGGCGAGGTAGAACCAGGCGATGATGCCAACGATGATGGCGGGAATTGCGACCCCCCCGAAGAACATAAAGCGCCAGCCTTCAAGGCCGAAGAACACGCCGTTCTGCTGGATCAGTGCACCGGCCAGGGGGAGCGCCGATCACCGTGGTGAGGGGCTGAGCCAAGTAGAAGAGGGCCAGGATCTTGCTTCGGTGCTTGGACGGAACCCAGAGGCTCAGGAAGAGGATGGCGCCGGGGGAAGAAGCCGGCTTCGGCCACACCAAGGATGAAGCGCAGGATGTAGAGCTGCTCAACGTTGCCCACCCAGGTGAAGAGCAGTGAGACGATGCCCCCCCAGCTGACCATGATGCGGGCCAGCCACCGGCGTGCGCCGAACTTATGCAGGGCCAGGTTGCTGGGGGACTTCGAGAAGGATGTAGCCGATGAAAAAGACTCCGGATGCGAAGCCGAACTGTGCCGCTGACAGAGCCAGGTCCTCGTTCATGCCGTTGGGGGGGCCTGCGAACGAGATGGCAGTGCGGTCCAGGTAGTTGATGAAGAACATCAGGCGACGAACGGCACCAGCCGGATTGCCACCTTCTTGATGGCGGATTTTTCGACCACCGATTGTGTGGTGTCCACGTTGACTCCTAGATGTTGATAAGCCCTGCGTCCGTCAGTGGAACCGGGTTCTGTCCCAGGCCGAGAGTCGAACCCCCCCGGCCGCTAAAGCGTGTGAGTTCCACCATACGAGCCGAAACCTAATTGGTCAACCGGTTGGTATGTTTATTCTTGCGCTATTAGTTGGTGAAGGTGTTGCTAGTCTTGGGGTGTGTCCATCAATGCCTCTTCCCTGTCAACGGCCCAGATCAGTGAAGCCTCGGGTCCCTGGGTCAGGGCTCGGTCGTGTCGGTAGTGGCCGAGCGCCTACTTGCGTACTTCACCAGTGGAAACATCGCTCCTGGCACCCGGCTGCCAGCGGAACGCCAACTGGCCGCATCCTTGGGAGTCGGTCGTTCGGCAGTGCGGGAGGCGCTGGCCGCCTTGGAAATCCTCGGCATTGTTGTGGTGCGGCCGGGTTCTGGAACCTACCTGAGGGACGGCATTTCAGAGCTATTGCCACGGACCTCAGTTGGGGGGGATGATGCTCGGCGAGCCGCGAACCCGCGAACTCGTGGAACTGCGAAGTGGCTTGGAGCTCCAAGCGGCAGAGCTGGCAGCGGAACGGATCACCGACGATGCGCTGGATCGGATGCAGGCGAACCTGGACACCATGGCAGCCAGTCTTGACGACTTGACCGCCTTCGTCGAGGCCGACGCCGCCTTTCACCGCGAAATTGCCGAGGGCTCGGGCAATCAGGTGCTGCAGGAACTGCTGCAGAGCATTCGTTCCTTGCTCCGGATCTGGGTGGACCGTGCGCTGACGGACGAAGGCCACGCCGCCGCTGCACTCAAAGAACATGCCGAGATCCACACCGCTCTCAAGTTGCGGGATCCTGCTGCAGTAGTAGTCTCTATGCGTTCCCACATGGACACCGCGTCCCGCAGGCTGCTCTTGGGATTTGACGCCTCACAGTAGCCCCCCCAGCGGCAACTCCCCCTTCTCCACGCCCCCCCGGGTAAATAGGCGGGGCCGGGATCGCGCGCTTGTTGACTGCCTGCCTCCTTGTTGAATCGCCGGCTCTTTGTTGTATCTCGCAGGCATCTGCATCTGGGGCCTGCGCATCAGTCCAGCGCCCTTGAATCATTCCTGCCAGCCCGGCGCACTCTTCGCCATTTCCATTAGTGCCATGCTGGCCAAGCTGCGCGGCAGATGCAGCCACTTGGCGCCGGAAGCCCCTGCGGGGGGGAAATTTCGAAATCGAACTGAGCCCGAGTCGTGTCTCAAATCTGAGCCCATCTCTCGATTGCCCGGGTCATAGGACTTTCGCCCAAGGCCCTGCGGCCGCCTCCCTCGGGACGCCGGCCGATTTGATTTGACGGGTCACTCGCCGACGTCCGATACCAGCGCCTCTTGCCTCCGCATGACGGCCGATCCATCCGCGGCAGAACTATCTTCGTAAAAATCGGTCAACCGGTTGACTCCTCTGGTGAGCCCGGTCACAATATAGCTATCCCCCCCGGAATATGCGCAGAACCCGAGCTCTGATCCAACGGCATCAGTTAACGCGGCGAGCTACCGGATGGACGCACAAAGAAGCGCGTTATTACATAAGGAGAATTGCTCAATGACCCGTGGACAAAAGGGGTCCTTCCTGCTCAGCCCACGAATTCTGCTCAGTACTGTTGTGGTGCTGGTGGTGGTGGCCGCAGCGCTAAGCACCAAAGTTGTTACCGTGTCAGCAGCCGAAGCAGTAGGCAAAGGTGGCTTCGACCCGGCCGCGTACGCCAATGAACGATTTGAATCAGAAGTGGCCACGAGAATCCGTGACAATGCCGTGGACCTGGCCACTCTGAATTCCGAATTGGCTAAAGGGGCAGACCCGTCGAAATTCGGGAAGAGTGCCGGTTCAAGCAGCGCCTACAGTTTCCCGGTGAAATTTGAGGCAACTGCCGGAACGCCTGCGGGATCAATTCTTCCGGTCACGGTCGACAAGATCCCGGAAAATGTCAAAGTGCAGGTCCAAGTGGTCCTGCTGTCAATGGCACGGCCCTCCGCGATGCACCCGGCAGCATTCAGTTCAACGATTTCACGAACCAGCTCGAGTTCCAGAAGATAGCGACCGAGCTTAATAACCAGGCCCGGGAGCGGGTCCTTTCGAAGGTCGATAGCGCATCACTCGTTGGCAAGAAAGTGTCGATCGTTGGTGCGTTTACCAGAGTCAACCCAGGACTGATTTCCGTTGTCCCCCGTGACCATTGAGGTACAACAATGACGGGGCCCTTAACTGATGAGGTCGTGATGCGCGCCCGGGAGATCACCAAAGTCTATGGCGCCACCCATGCACTCAAAGGCGTTGACTTCGATATCCGCCCAGGCACCGTTACCGTTTTGTTCGGGGGGGAGAACGGGGGCAGGCAAATCAACACTCATGAAGATCCTGAGTGGCGTCGAAACACCCACCAGCGGTTCGCTCGAATTGGACGGTGAGCCTGTCCGACTAGCCAACACTGTGGAAGCGGCCAGCCGCGGGATCGCAATCATCCACCAGGAATTGAGTCTCTGCCCAAACCTCAGTGTTCGGGACAACATCTTCATGGGCCGTGAAATTACCCTGAGCAGCGGTTTAGTGGACTACGCCACGGAGAACCGGAAGACCTCCGAGTTGATGGAGCGTCTCGAAGAGCATCTCGCGCCTGAAACTCTCGTCGGTGACCTCCGGCTCGGGCAACAACAAGTGGTGGAGATCGCCAGGGCATTGGCGGGCGAAGTGCGTGTCCTGATTATGGACGAGCCGACTTCCGCGCTCAGCGGCAACGAAGTGGAAGTGCTGTTTCGACTGATCGCCGAACTAACCCGCGAGGGCGTGGCCATCGTGTATATTTCCCACCACTTGGAAGAAGCGCTCGAAGTGGCAGATCACGCCGTCGTATTTCGCGACGGCGAGCTCGTCGCAAAGGGCGAGCGGGAACAGATTGACATCAACTGGGTCATCTCCACATGGTTGGCCGCAGCGCGGACGACTTGGCACCGGATCTCCTAACTGAGTTCGGTCCCGTCGCCCTGTCACTACGAGATGTGACAGTGGCTGACCCATCAAACCCGTCACGACTATCCGTGGACGAGTTGTCCATCGATATTCGAGCAGGAGAAATTGTCTGCCTGTACGGCTGATGGGTGCTGGCCGTACAGAGCTCCTCGAAGCTCTGGCCGGTAGGGTCCCCCCCATCCAAGGCGGCGAAGTCCGGCTGAAGGGAAACCTCATCCGTCAACAAAGCATCGCGGAGCGCATCAAATTGGGTTTGGCCCTCGTGCCGGAAGACCGCCAGCGAGACGGTTTGGTGCAGACAATGTCCGTGGGAGAGAACGCCTCATTGGCGGGACTGCTCTCTTTTGTCCGTGGTCCCTGGATTCATAAGCGGGAAGAGGCCCAGGCATAGCGCGCCAGGTTCAGGACGTTCGCGTCAAGACCGCCGGCCCTGGAGCGGCGATAACTTCCCTTTCTGGCGGAAATCAGCAAAAGGTCGTCATCGGAAAGGTACTCATGACGGAGCCCGATGTTCTGCTGCTGGATGAACTCTCGAGGCATCGATGTAGGGGGCAAAAGCGGAGATTTTCGCTCTGATGGCCCGGGAAGCTCGACGGGGGGGTCTGGCGGTGCTCTTTGCGACGTCTGAGGTGGGCGAGGCCTTGGGCGTGTCCAACAGAATCATCGTCATGTCAAAGGGGGGGCGAGTCGTTAGGGAATTTGATCCCCAAGTCACCACCCGAGAGGAACTCATGGTCGCCTCCGGTGAGACAGCACATTCAATCGGAGCGGAAGAATGACTTTTACACAACCGAAAACCCAGCCCCAGCCTGGAGGCTACAAAAGCGCGAAGTCCCGCACGAGTGGCGGCAATAATGTTGACCTCACGTCAGTGCTGCTCGAGGGCAGGGCCTTCATTGCGCTCATTGTCTTGGTGATCATCTTTGCGCTGCTTTCAGACGCATTTCTGTCCGTGAACAACCTCATCACCATGACCAAACACGTTGCCTACAACGCAATCATGGCCCTGGGAATGTTGTTCGTCATCCTCAAGGGAGGGATTGATCTCTCAATTGGCTCAACCGTGGGACTATCCGGCGTCGTTGCCGGTGTGCTCCTTCAAGCTTCAAGATCCAAAGCCTCGACGCAGTCCTCTACCCACAGGTCTGGGTGGTCGTCCTTTGTTCCATCGCTGTGGGGGGGCCACAGTCGGGTTCATCAACGGCGTGCTTGTTACGCGCTTCAACGTTGCACCCTTTATTGCGACCCTGGGCATGCTGTACGTGGCCAGGGGGGCGCAGCGCTACTGATTTCGAACGGATCTACCTACCCTAAACTTGGTGGAAGCCCGGAACTCGGAAATACGGGATTCAACCTTCTAGGTGGAAGTTCCTAGGCGTTCCCGTGGCAATTTGGGTCATGGTGCTTTTTGCCATAGCAGCGATGCTGATCCTGCGCCGCACTCCTTTTGGCCGCTGGGTCTACGCTGTTGGCGGCAATGAACGTGCCGCCGAACTCTCAGGCGTTCCCGTCAAAAAGGTCAAACTCCGCGTATATGTCATTAGCGGCTTCTGCGCAGCAGTGACTGGCCTGATCATTTCCTCCGAGCTAACGAGCGCCGCTCCACAGCTCGGAGAAACCTTCGAACTCAACGCCATAGCGGCCGTAGTGATCGGAGGCGCCGCGCTCACTGGTGGCAGAGGCAACGTCAGGGGGCGTCCTCATCGGCGCCTTCGTTATCGGCTTCCTCAGCGACGGACTTGTCATGGTCGGCGTCTCAACATTCTGGCAGGTCACCATCAAAGGCGCGGTGATCATTCTTGCGTCATGCTCGATCAAGCACAGCAGCGCATCGTGCGGTCCAAGAACGCCGCACTGGCGGCCGCTAACAAGCAATCCACTAAAGAGACCGGCTCGGCAGACGACGATGCTGTCCAGTCAACAACAAAAAGGATGGGTAAATAATGAAGAAGATCATTACAGCGGCAGCCGCCGCGTTGGCCGCCGTTGCACTAGCGGCGTGCGGGGGGAGGAGGGCAGGCCAACAACAGCCCGTCCAGTAACGCGGCCGCAGAAGGCGGCATGATCGCAATCATCACGCCTGCCCTTGAGAACCCCTTCTTCAAAGCGGAAGCCGACGCAGCAAAGGCAGAAGCTGAAAAGCTGGGATACACAACCTCCGTCGCTTCCCACGAGGACGATCCCAACAAACAGAGCGAACTGATCGACGCGGCCATCAATAACAAGGCCAAAGCAATTATCCTGGACAACGCAGGCGCCGATGCCTCCGTTGGTCCGATAAAAAAAGCAGCGGAAGCTAACATTCCAGTATTTCTCATAGACCGCGAAATCAATGAGAACGGAATCGCCAAAGCCCAGATCGTAGCCAACAACGCCCAAGGCGCCGCGGCCGTCGCCGAAGAATTCGTTGCCGCACTGCCAAGTGGCGGGAAATACATCGAACTCACCGGCAAGGAATCTGACACGAACGCAGGAGTTCGGTCCGAAGCGTTCGCCAGTGTGATTTCGCAGTACCCGGAACTCGTCCAGGCAGCCAAAGAGACCGCAAACTGGAGCCAGGACGAAGCCTTCCAAAAGGTCGAAACCCTGCTGCAACGAGACCGGGATATCCAGGGCATCATCGCAGGAAACGACACAATGGCACTCGGAGCCGTCGCGGCAGTCGAAGCAGCGGGTCTGATCGACAAAATCAAGATCGTCGGCTTCGACGGAAGCCCGGACGCAGTAGACGCGATCAAGAAGGGCAAACTCGTCGCGACAGGACTGCAGCCGGCCGTTCTCATCTCCCAAATGGCCGTCCAGCAGGCAGATTCCTTCATCAAGACGGGAAAGACCGGCGCGGATGAAAAGCAGTCTATTGACTGCATCGTTATCAACTCTAAGAATGCGGCAAACTACACGGCCTTCGCCATGAAGTAGAAGGAAAAAGTTGGGCGGGTGGGCCAGCATATTAAAGCTGGCCTACCCGTCGGCTTGGCGAAGCACCGAAGACGCCCCCCCTCCTGCCTTGCCCCCCCACGTGGCACACCATCACCGCCACCGGCCCCCCCTCCTGGACGATATATCGCCACGGGCCCAATAGGCCACGGGCCCAATAGACTGCAGGTCCCTTCCCCCCCGTTTCAGCCCGGCAAAGGCACCGCTGCTCGATTACCTTGCAGCCCATTGACCCTAAGGAACCTTCCCGTGAGCGCGACAGTAGAATCACGCCTGCAAACCACCACCACGTACCTGAACTTCGGCCCCTGGTCGGCCGAGCTGCAAGGCGACGAACTCCTCCACATCCGCCACCGCGGTCTGCCTGTCCTGCGGGGGGGTTTGCGGGCAGTTGTCCGCAACCATAACTGGCTCACACTCACCCCCCCGGGATCATGTCCTCCCGCACCGAGGTATCGGCCGACTCGCTGCGGGTGGTCCTCGAAGTGGAATGGAACGCTACGCCGCCCGGTACACCGGGCAGGTGACCATACTCATCCAGGCGGAAAACCTCACCCTCTCGTTCAACGGCACCGCCGTCGAGGAGTTCACTGCCAACCGCATCGGGCTCGTCGTTCTGCACCGCCCAGACGACGCCGGCCGTCCCATAACAGTGACCTCACCCGCGGGAGATTCCACCGCAGCAGTGTTCCCCACCCGTATCAGCGCGCACCAGCCCTTCAAAGACATCGCAGCCCTCGATTGGGAACGCGACCACGTCGCTTACCGCCTCGACTTCGACGGCGACATCTTCGAAACCGAGGACCAACGGAACTGGACCGATGCCTCCTTCAAGACCTACAGCACCCCCCCTGTCCAAACCCTTCCCCGTCACCCACCGTCCCGGCGACACCGTCACCCAAAGCATCCGGCTCAGCGCCCGGCACATCATCAGTGTCATTGATGAAACCCGTGGACTTGTCCCCGAGCTCGCACCTCAGCAGACGCCTCCACCAGGGAAGAACCAGGCTCGACGACCCTCATACCCGCAGAACTTGGCCCCCTGTTAGCTGAAGTCACCGTTGAGGCAGACCCTGCCATGGGTCTCATTTCCGCGAAGAAAGCAGTCCACCTCGCCGAGCGCCTGAACCTGCCGCTTGACGCCCGCATCGTGGCCGACACCCCCCCGAAGAAGCTGTTGCGGTGCTGCGTTCCCTTCCGCTGGACCGCGTCACTCGCCTTGGCATCTACAGCAAAACCAACCACATCACCGAGAACAACCTGTGGGATGCCTTCACAGCCGAGGCCAAGGAACTGGCTTCCAGGGCGAGCTCCTCGCCGGTGCACGAAGCCACTTCACCGAATTGAATCGGAACCGGCACAGCGCCCACCAGCACGCGGACGGAGTCACCTACTCCATCACCCCGCAGATGCACGCCACCGAGCCCGGCGCGATCATCGACACCGTGGCCATGCAGACCCTCACCGCCGAAGAAGCCCTGCGCATCGGCAACGGCAAGCCCCCTGCACATCGGCCCGGTCACCTTGGCGGCCCGCTTCAACGCCGTCGCCACACAGCGCCCATGGAAGAGGAACTTCCAAGCCAAGACCCCCCCCTGCAAAGCACACCGTTCGCAGCGGCATGGCTATTGGGCAGCATCACCGCACTCACCAGCCCCGGGACGGGTCCATCAGCTATGCCACCGTCTCCGAGCTCGGTTCCCCGGCAGGCAGCTGCTGCTGCACCTCACGGCCCACCGGGGCAGCGAGGTCCTGGCCACAAACGCCGAGCCTGAGCTCGTCGCGGTCTACCCTGTCAGGACACCCGGGGGAGTGCTTACCTTCGTCGGCAACCTCACGGCGCACGCCGCCGATGTGCGGGTGGTGGGCCCTTCCGGGGGCACAGGCGGATTTGCGGCTCGCGCCTTGGGAAACCACCAACATGCTCCTGTCCTGATCCTTCCTGAAAGGAAAAACCTGATGTCCCAGAGACTTATAGGTAAAACAGCTCTCGTCACCGGAGCCGCGTCCGGAATCGGACGCGCTGTCGCGACCCGCTTCGTGGCCGAAGGCGCCACCGTATTTTTCGCCGACCTGAATTACGAAGCCGCGGTCGTTGCTGCGAAGGAAACCGGTTCGCCCTCAGCCAGGCCACTGAGCATGGACGTCTCGGACGAAAGCAGCGTCGAAACCGCGTACGCCACCATCCTCGAGGACGGGCCCCTCAACATCGTTGTCGCCAATGCCGGAGTCCAGCTTTTTGGGCAAGACGCCCGTGTGGGGGGGATTTGGACCTTGAGGTTTGGGAGAAGACTGTACGGATCAACCAGCGCGGGGGGGCGTTCCTGACCCTTAAGCATGCCGTCCGGGCCTTCGCCGGGGGGGGAGGCGGCTCGATCATTTGCACCGGGAGCCTACTGCCGTTGTGGCCTGCGGTGGAACCTTCACCGCGTACACCAGCTCAAAAGCCGGCGTCCACGGCCTGGCCCGCGTCGTCGCCGCCGACTACGCCTCAGAAGGCATCAGGGTCAACACCGTGGTCCCCCGGCTACACCGAAACCCCCACTCGTCCAAACCATCGCCAAAAACCCCCGAACAACGCGCTGGCTTGGTGAATTCCACCATGCTCGGACGCGCCGGCACCGCCGCTGATGTTGAAGGCATCATGGTCTACCTCGCCAGCGACGACTCCACCTACGCCACCGGCGGCATCTTCACAATCGACGGCGGGCTCACAGCCCTCTAGCAAACAGACCTTCTTACCAACCGAAATCGGCCGGTGGCTCGCTGATGGATCCGACGTCGGTCTTAAGTGCCGACAACGGACGTTCCGTCAGACTGAACCTCGACGGCGCGCTTGGCTTCAGCGTGGTCGCTTTGAGGACGCTGGCTCGAGCCTTGCCGAGACCGGAGTTTCACTTGTCCAGACAGTGTCCGGATAAATGAAACTCCAAAGTGAGTCGCGGCGTGGGCTAGATGACAGCGGCGAGGCCGCAGGGAGCCCAGCGCGGTCCATGGTCGATGGAGCCTCTAGGTGCCTCGTCAACAAGGGCCGTGCCCGGAACCAGCGCGGCCTACTGGCGGTCTCTAGCCAGAAGCTGGCTCGTTAATTGTTAGGGCATATCGAGTCGGGTTTTGTAGGCGGTGTTTTTGTTGGTGTTCCAGCCGGCGATGATTCCGGCTCCGAGCATTTGGTCGGTGAGTCGTGCGAAGCGGTAGCCGGGGTCGGTGTCGAGGGCGAGTTGCATGTATTGGTGTGCTTTGGATCCTCTGCCTTCCCACCAGTTGATGTAGCCGATTGTGGTGAGAATGGGCGCTGCGTGTTGCGGGCTGGTTCTGGTATAAGCGTGGAGGAGTAGTTGTTGCGCCCACTCGACGCGCGACCATTCAGGTGCCTTCTCCGTTAGGGCGAAGAGGATGTGTTGTGGTGGTTCGTCTATACCTGGGATGTCGGCCATGAGCCGGTCGCGGATGTGAGGGAATTGGAAGTTCGCGATGAGCGTGGTGCAGTCCTCGTCGGTCGGGAAGTCGTTTGACTCCAGCATGCCCGTCCATAGCTGGCTTGCTTGCCGCGTTGCTTCATAAGGAGCCTGAGATCGGATAGTGTTCATGCGGTTTTCGACGGCGGCGGCGTGGTCTGCTTGGTGGGTCGGCGTCGGGAGGATGATCCGGTTGGTGGCTTCTATGGTGCTGCCGCGGTAGATGAATTCAGCGTTGACACGGCTGTATTCAGTGGTGCTGATGGGCAGCTTGATGTCTTGGCCGGGCTCGCTGTCGTAGGGGGGAGTAGCGTCGTCGCTGACGAAGATCCCGTCGCGGATTCTGATGCCGTTCTGTGCGAGGACTCCGGTGAGCGCGGCGATGGTCGCTGCATGAGGTTTGGGCTGGCCTGGTTCGCAGTGGGTTGAGGTGTAGAGGGCGAATACGATGCTCGTCGCGCTGGTGTCACTGGTGAGATAACTACTGACCGTCCTCGCAAAGGGTACTTCTGTTCCCGGTTGGCGGGGGGAGGTCGATCCGGAGCGTGGCGCCGACTTTGCCTTTGTCGAGGGTGATGCAGACCAGGCTCTCTTGGGGGGGCCAGAAGCCCAACGTGTGGCCGATGAAGCTGAGTAGGTCTGCTGGGTCTTTGATGGTGAGCGCATTCATTGTCTTGTTCCTTGCGCGTGCATTGTGTCTTTGGTCTTGTGGGCCGTTCTGATAGGGGGGGCCGAAGTGCAACTCAGGGGGGGACCGGGTCCACCTGTCAGCTCCCTGTTTAGGCGGAGTACCCTCCAGCGATGATCGGGATATCAGAATGACAAACAGCGTTGTTGCTTCTGGCTATTCATGGGCAGGCCGATGTGCAGCGTCATGACGTGAGCGGCCTTAGGCTTCGGCAAGTGGCATCGCTTGGCGGGATCGCTGTGCCTGAAGCGGCTGGGGTCTGCGTCGGTCGGACATATGCGCCGTTATCGGCGGCCTCCACGCAGGACTTCCTCTATCCACCTGCAGCGTCTGCTTACCCATGCCTTGCTTTTGTGGTCACCACACCGCTCGTGGTGTCCGGACGACGTTGTGCATGATGGTTGGGCATCAACTAACTGACAGACACAATGATGCTCTGAGACACATCACCTTTCCGCAGAGTTGACCAAGTCTTCGACGCCGTAGGCGCCGGCGAGTAGTAGTTTGTCAAGTACATCCAGAAGTGCCGACCTTTCTCTGGCCACTCGACTCTGTGCAAGTCCGCGCAGGATCAATTGTCCGACTTCTCTTGAATCTGCCGAGCACCCGTACGGGTGTCCGCCGCGTCTACCGCGGATAGTTCAACAAACCGCTCGGCGGCAAGGAGCGCCAGGGTATTGACACGGTCCGGAGCGCTCTCCAACGTCATGAGAAGCCGCGAAGCCGCCTGTCGGAAGCTGGGAGACGCAATGAGCGCAAAAAGAACACTTTCAAATGGACGCAGAGCTTCTCCACGCAATGCATCGGCGACTTGCGCTGCTTCGTTGCGAACTTCTTCGGATTCATCAAGAAAGAGTGTTTTCAGCGTCGCAGCAGCCACCTCCGTGTTCGCCGTGTGGGGGGGAAGTCGCCGCGCCGCAGTTCCTGCGGCTCCTCGCCGTGCGGCTGAGTCTTCGCTCTGTAGCAATAGGGTTAGATGTTCAGGAACTCCCCCCCACTCCAGGCTGGCGAGAACTGCAAGCTGGCCGGCCCGCTCCCGCACCCGCTCTTTTCTTGATGACAGCATGTTCTCCACGAGCGTACTGACCGCGGCGGGATCCTGCTGGCCAATGTATACGACGAGCCGAAATACGGAAGCCGTTTCGAGCAGGACGTCGTCGTCTGTTGCGATGAGTCGCCAAAAGGCGTCAATGGCCGCTGGCCTTGCCAGCCGCATAGCTGCCCCAATCAGGCGAGCGACGCATGTCCGAACTGGGGTGGAGTTGTCCTCTGCCAGGCGATTTAGTGCAGGAGCTACGATGGCGATGCGGGTGCCGTCTGTGTCAAAGGCTACAAGGTCAGTCATGCTTCCACCAAGCTCCCTCGCGACGTGTTGATCCCGGCCATTTCGACGTCGGATGGTTCTGCGCCGCTATCGTCCCCGAGGTGCTTCTTGTCCCCCCCAGAAGGCTCAGTCGTAGCCGTCAAGCGATCCATAATTATTTCGAGGATGCTTAGCGGGGCCGTCTTGAGGTACGGCCGGAGGGCGGAGCTATCCAGCGATCATTCTCAATGTGGCCGATTGAGCTAGGTGAGATATTGCCTGAATACGGCGTCGGTATCGGTAGCCGCGTCTGCCTCGCCGATGCCTCTAAGGATCGCGCTGCCGTAGGAAGTTGATGTCTGAAGTTATTCTTAGTGCAAGATTAGCGAATCTAGACGGGTTACTCTTCGTCGCCTCCTGCAACACCTGAGCCTGTTCGTGGGCACCTCCGACAAAATTTGTGTAGCCCTCGCGCTCACTGGAATGTCTTGCCATCGCTTGGAGCCAGTTGTCGTCGTTCATGTTGGCGGCTGCTTCACGCGGTATTGGTGCCCGGTACGAACCACCAATAACTCCCTCTGGTTCCGAGGGACGGTCAACCCCCGAACGTGCGTCGGTATTCATCTAGCCGACGGCGGCCGACGTCGGAAAGCCTGGTGGCATCCAGCGCAGTTAGGAGGGTGAACGCATACCAGCCACGTTGGCGTCTCTCCCAGGAGAAGGTGAGATCGCGGATTTCCTCCTCAATCCGTTTGAACTGCATGTCAGTAAGATGATCACCAATTGCTTCCAATACTTCCCGTGTCGCCCAAACGCCGTTCGATGCGTATCCGCTAAGAAGCCTGTGACGGCCCTCTAGCAGCAGCTCCGCTGCCCAACCGGAATAGGCCTCCCCCCCATTTTCAGCGATCGCCTGGTACAGAAGCCATTGGGCGCTGTCGTGTGGATCCAGCGCTAGCTGCTCAAGCATTGGCAGTATCTCTGTGGGGGGCTACTGCCAGCGAGCATGCGTAAGGCATCTGCTGCTCCGGTGAAAAGCACACTCTCCAGATCTCTGTCTGGTGTAGAAACGGGGGGGAAACGGTATGAAAAGTGGTGATCTCTTATGGGCTCGTCACTTTTGGGGGGTCGTGGGACGTGGCTTTCATTACACGAAGGAGGTATGGGATTATTCCCTCACAGTAGGCGCGGGGGGGTGCCCCTGTGGCCGCGGTCCGGGCAAATTCAGCAGCGTGGTAGTCACTGCCCTTTAGCGCTGCAACTTGGTTGTTCGAGTTAAGGGCATGGATCCAGGCGCTCAACGAGAAAAGCGGTAAGGACTTCCACTGCCCATTCAGGGTGCTGCTTTGGTAGTTGAAAGAGAGTTAGCCACAGAGAGTTTTCGTGGCCGTCAAAGTACTTTCGCTTGACGGCGTCGACGACGAGTTCAAACAATGGACGGCTGGCTCCAAGGTCAGCAAAGCGCGCAACGCTGCGAATGCACACGGCGTACGAGGTGGAGTGGGCCTGCCCTGCCAAGAGTTCTGCCAACCGATGGGGTGCCGTTTTGGCCACACCAGACATTAGATACAGGGCGCGTTCTTGGACTTCTCCCTCGGCGCTAAGCCATCTAGCAATATATCCATCGCGATCCATGCGCTCGAACCACTCTTGAGGGTTCAGCCGTGGCCATATCCTCGATAGTACAAGTGGGGGGGCCGCATCCACCACTTCTACCAGCATCTCGGCTTCCGCTTCTGTCGGTGCGTGAAGGTGGCCGAGTACAGCCAGAGATGCATCCTTTATGTGAAAGCGAATCCCGTTGCTTGTTAGAAGAGATCGGACTTCGTCGACAAAGCGTGTCGGGTCAACAGCCCGGAGGTGCGCCATGATCTGGCGCACCTGGCCGCGTCGGAAGAGCTCCTGCTCCCCGGCTGTAAGGAATACCTCAATCGTCTGGCCCCGGTTGATCCATTGCCTGGCGAATGCATAGTCAAACAGGGCCTCGTGGAAGAACGCGACTTTCGCTCCGTCGCGAACCAAAAATTGCTCGGATACTAGGATCGCGGCATCTTCAGACAGATCCTCGATATCCAGCACGCTGATAGGGACCGCCAGTTCTTGGCGGTCGCTAATTACTTCGGATAGGCGTCCGACGACCTGTGCGAACCGAACGCCTTCGCGACGGCGACGTGCCGCCTGACGTTTGTGCTCCCAAAATGCATCAAAGAGGCTCTGGCTGTTGGCGAAGTTGAGCGCATTGATCTCGTGTGCAACTGACGACAACAAGGTCAGGTGCAGTGGCAGGCGGAGAATTTCCATCTGACGCTGAGTTAGGTCTTTGGCTGGCAGGCCGAGCGAGTTTACGGCCGCCGATACCTGTGGATCCGAAAGAGGATCCACGTTGAGGACTGTGGCCTCAAGATGGTCTCTTAGGTTGCGGATTCGGTGGTCGTTATCAAGATCAAATTGGCGGCACGCCAGAACGACGTGCAGGCCTGGAACGGCTGCCGCTTCGCTGACGAGATCTGCAACCACATCAAAATTTTCGGGTAGCGCCCGGAAACTAGACTGACGGCATCGAGTTGGTCGACCACCAAGATTGCGGGTTGACCGTCAGCAGCAGCCGCCAGGGCTGTTGCGGGGGGAGACATCGAGGTCGAGTTGTCTGCCCAGGTCGCTGGTCGATGCGAGGGGTCCGTAACGGTCCAATCGGATCACCAGCGTGGGGGGGATCCCGTCATTCTGTAGACCAACGAGGGCTTGCTGGAGAACTGCCGTCTTTCCACCCCCGGCTGCAGCAACAAGGAAATGAACGCGTTCGACTGCCGCAATCATTGCCCTCAATTGACCAGCCTCGCTTCGGCGAATGACGGGATGCATCAACTGCTGCTCTACCCGAGCAGACCATGCAGTTGAGTGCGATTTCACCCGCTCCCCCCCAAGCGCTTGCCTGCTAAATGCTAGTCGCCGCTGGACCCCCCGTAGGACTGCAAGCCGCCCAGGATGTGCTGCGGCGTGAGTACAACGTCGAAGCTGTCATCGATAATCTCTCCTAGTGCCGCTCGGGTCTGACTTCCCGTTCCGCCCTGCAGCAGCAATTCAGCAATTACCGCATTGCTGCTCCTCAGTTCAGACTCATCTACAAGTCGAACATGAAGACCGCGGAGAACCTGATAAGCGGCGAGTTGCTCGCCGAAGATATTGACTATTTGAGAAAAGAGGGCGTCCAGTCGGCGGGGGAGAGAACCCAGAAGGAACGAGTCCAGGTCATTCGAGTTCTGAGCCCGCCCCCCCGACAATTCTTGCAGCGCCCGGAAGGGCACCATGGAGACGAAATGGTACTCCCGGCCGGCGTCGACGTGGCGTTTGGCCGAAGCCCAAATGTCGAGTCGCGACAGCATTCCGACGTTCCACTCGTTAGCGTCGCCAGATTGGCGTTTGACTTGGTGGGCCTCAACGGTGCCGTTATGACGCTTGAGTAGGAACTCCACGCCCTTACCAGCATCGCCCAGCGGTTCAATCCTTACCCATTCGGCTTGGCCGCCTAGGACTTCGAGAAGTCGGGCCACTGTCCAGGAGCCCTCATAGCGATTTCCGATCTTGTCGCTTCGCCGCCCGGACGTGGGCTCATCTCGACTCCTGTCTAAGTATCGTAAGCAAACAGCAGATTCCTGTCTTCCATAATTATGTAGTTCCAACAGACCAGATGCTCCTCGTTAGCCAGCTCGACCGATACAACGAGTTACCCAAGGCGATCTGTTAATCGATGCGAGGCATTTCTGTTTCCCAAACACTTTCCTAGAACCGACAGATTCCGAACAGCCTCCAAAGGCAAATAAGACCAAGGCCCCCCCACACCGCCGACATGCTGCGCTTAGAGTACCTAACCTGGCAGGAGATCCGGAGGACATCACTGAGGATGAACTCGACCTCGCAGCCTGGGCCCCGGAAAAGAGGTCTATTTCGCCAAATACGGGTCGAAAGTCTTAGAACTGGAGGCCATGTGTCGCGTCCCGAACTACCGGCGTCGCCCCCCGAATCGACCGTACAAAGTTGCCACGTTCAAGATCGCTCCATTCCCTAGAGAATCGATTAAGGAGAGGAACATCGCGATCCCGTTTTGTAGGTTTTTCTTTCCATGCCGCTGACATTTGAGGCCCCCGCCTCTGAGCGAGCGGCCTTTACTAGCTTTCCGTAGGCAGCGCTGACCCTTTTCGGCCCATGTATCTGGATCAGCGCTGAGTAGTATGCGATCCGTGACTGAATTTCACTGACGTGCTTGGTCAAAGCGGTCCGGGTGCTATGGGAACCGTCGCGTCTACGCAATAGGTATGGCGCTTCGAGGTAGTCTTCGACGGCCCGAAGAGCTTCGCTGTAGATGCTGGCAAGCCGCTCGCGTCGTGCCAATTTCTGTTGAAAGCTGTATCCCAGAATGGCTATTCCTGCTGCCAGGACACCGGCTATCAGCGTAGCGGTTCCATCCCACGTTATTGATTCCATGGCCCCCCCCGATGAGGTCTGTACGGGCGAGGGCAATACAGAATAGGGAACTCTTGTCATGCTGACCTTTCAATGAATTCCGTGGGCAGCTTCAGGGCCAAGCCAGTGGCCACCGGCTAGGCCGCCCGTGTGTCGCCAGTAGGTTTCGAAGATACGTGGTCCACAGCCAGCTCCAGAAGTGACAAGAGACCTCGCTTGGCAGTCCACCGACGATCGATGGGGTCGCCCGGGTAGAAAAGACAAAGGCTTCCATCTGGCATGCGATGCGGAGAGAGTTCCTTCGGATCCGCGTACACTCGAGGATAATCATCGGGCATTAGTCCGTAGGTATCGTATCGAGGCCGGGCCTCGAATTTGACCACCATCGGTACCGTGATTCTCGTCCTCTTACGTCTAACCCTTCGTGGAGGTAGGTCAAGACGCCATGCTCGAGCTGAACTGTCAGAGCCCGCCCGAATCGCCTTTTTGCGTCTTTCTGAAATGGAATTCTCCACGCTGCAGAGTTGCCGTACCAAGTCGGAACGGCGAGTTGATTGCCGGCTTGAGTCTCGTGTCGAGCGTTGCAGGGATGGCTGAGGGCGACGGCGTTCTGTTGCTACTTAGGGACGCCATGAACGAACGTTAATCCGACTGCGGTTGGTGGCGGCTCCGGTTCCCGTAACCAGGGCCGGGGCACCGTATGCTTTGCTGTCTTCGGCCTTGTTGGCAGCAACCCGGCGGGCTTCTTCCTCAAGAACAAGCCTCTGGTTTGGCCGGGGGGAAGCATTTCTTCATCCTTGAAGAGCTTGGCAAGCTCGTCGAGGGCAAGCGTAGGGTAGCCGTCCCGTTCCAGAGAAACTGCGAGATCAATGCTTTCGAGGGCCTTTCGCAAAGAACGGACAACCTCGGTCCGCGGTTTGTTGGTCCGGATGGGGGGGTGCAGTGCCACCCGGGCAGGATCTGGAGTTTCTCCCTTGGATAGTTGATCGACGGCGTGCTCGAGCCATGCACGTATTCCGGCGATCATGGTCGTCGGTTCGGCTACAGAAGTCAGCGCCAAGGCCTTAATGTTCCACGAGCAGAGAGGCTTGTCGTGGGTTCGATTCCAATGCTTTACCAGACGAACGACTCGGGCGTATGCAATTCCTGACGATTCATTTGCATCGCGAATCAGCTCAGTGTGAAGTTCGGGGGGGTGAGACCGATCCCACGTATCGTGTCGAGGTATGTAGAGTCCCAGCGAGTCCGGGTTGTCCACCGCGACAATCACATCGGCTGTGAAGTCCGGCAAGCCTTTTGCGACAGGGTCCCGAAACCTGATGAGGATGGATCGTTTTCTGCCCTCGACTTCGACGGCCAGGTCTCCGTACTTGTCCTTCAGCCCGGAGCGGATGGCATTTGCAGCCTCTGCTTAAGGTCGTCCGGACCTTTGAGCCCGGGGGGGCCGTATTTATTATCCGGGTCTGGCACCACAACACCAAGGTCGACATCGGTTAAGGGGGGGGTCAGGGCGTCGCCATGTGCGATGCTACCGTTGACATAGATGCGGCTTCCAGCGAACTCTGCGCCAAGTGCGACGGCGATAGCGTTTCGGCGCTGACGTGCCTCTTCAAGTTCTTCGGCTGAAACTTGTATTCGGACCCTCGCTGCGTTCAGGGAGTATTCAAGCGTTTGAGTTGCTACGACTGTGAGCACTGATGGAACCGTCCTCGCCTAAAGGATCCTAGAACCCTCAGCGGCGATGAGGCACTCGAGCGATTGCTTCGCCCTGGGGGGGCAAAGTGCCCCTTCCCGCCCCATCGCGGTGTGGTCAATCTTGATACTACATGTAGTAGTAGATGTTACCGAGAGGCACAACATGCTGTATTACATGCTTGTGATTTATTCATCGTTACAGCATTTTCTCAATGGCCTCGCAGGACTTGCTCAAGACTTCATCAAGATGTTTCGCCCGTTGGCGTGGGCTGTGGCATGCTACGACCGTCGTGACGAAACCCTTCGCAGTTGCTGTCCCAGTCTGGCCGCTGCAGTTCCACTGACGACGTTAAGGGGGGGGAGGTGTGCTGTCCGCCTGGTCTGCAATCACGACCTTCCCCCTTCTGCTAATGGAGAACCGAGAATGCCGTGTTTCTGTCGCCGTGAGACATGTAGCTTCGGATTGGTTCGCGCATGGAAAACCGAAAGGATGAAATGCGATGAAGGCTTACTGTCTAGGTCTGGGTAGCTCTGCTCCGGTTTCGGTTTGCCGTGCGGCCGCTCTGCGGCTTGTGGCGCCCGCGGTGGGTCTTGCTGGAACGCGTCGATGTCTCCTCGATTCAGGCAAATACAAGTGTGGACAATGTCCACACTTCCCGCTTCGAACTGGCTCGTACAGCCCCCCCCGGACTTGCCCGGATTCCGCATGTTTCCGCCACTTCCCAGTGTTTTCAATGTCCGGAATCCCGTTCGAGTCCCACCTCGGGCACAGCAGACCCCCCCTCGTTAGAGGGGGTTTTTGCTTCAACGTGTGTACATTTTGGGTGGTCAGGTTCCTCTGACACTGGCCGCGGGGGGGTGTGCCTGGCGCCGCGGGTCGCCTGTTTGGTTGTGGGGGGGAGCGGGTTCAGGGTCGTGGCTGGTCGGCCCTCCGCTGGCTCTGTACTGGGGGGGCTATGTGTGCCTCTCTTGGTTCGTCGGGTAGGTCGTGGTTGTCCTACACCTCTTCATGGGGGGGAGGGGGGGGACTGAGCGCGACATGACTTCTAGGTTCGTCGTCAAAGTTCTTGGTTTTTGGCTCGCGGATGACGTCGTGAAGCCTGCATTGTCGATGCTTTGTCCGGCCAAAGGGGGGGGTGTGGACATTGTCCACACCTAAGTCTTCTTTATCGCGGCTGCTTGCGGCCATTGGCTCTTCCCTCCTTGGGCCTTCATCTACTCATGCGTGTGAGTGGCCGTAGCGACATGACGCGGATCTGGAAGCGCTCTACATGTGCAGGGTGATTCCGAGGTGAGAGTTCGGCGGCCACAGTCGGCCGCGTGCTTTCGGGTGTAGTGAGGTTGTCCACCTAGTTGACTCACGGGACTGCCCCGCCGATTCCACCTCCGCCAAGAGCGGTGGAAACGGCGGGGGGCCGCCCCTGTGCGCTGTTTACAGTGCGGTTACTTCGAGCAGCAGTGCGTGTTCCGGGTTGAGGGCGGGCATAGGTAACCCAACCTCGGCCAGGAACAGCCCGTTTGCAACCGCGCCTTCCGCTAGCCATGCCGGAGGCCGGACCTGGGTAAACGTATGCGAATAGTCCGCGTCACCAGAGGCCGGGAAGATGGCCTCCACGCGGTACTTCCGGGTCAGCTCCAACCCCGGGACGGAGATCCGGCCTGGCTGTTCAGCGGCCGCCGTGCGCGCGCTGACCAAGGCGAAGAGCCCCCGCCGTCGTGCCCTCGGCGGTGCCGCTGGGGGGCCACTACGCCGTGCAGCATCAGCGACTCGTCCGGTACATCGGCGCGCACCATTCGTCCACTGTGGATAAGACCGCGGTGTTCCTTGTAGAGCCCGATGAAGCGTTTGAGTTCCTCACGCTCCGCCCCCCCGGTGACGGAGCGGACGTCCCATTCCATGCCGAAGTGCCCGAACAGGGCAGTGATGGCCCGGAAGGACAGGTTGTGCGTGCGCGCGGTGGTGTGTGACGTGGTGGGTCCAATGTGCGCGCCAACCAACTCCGGTGGAACCAGCATGCCGGTCCAGCGCTGGATGATCTGACGCTCCAAGCGTCGTTGCAATCCGAGCCCCCCAAATGCGGTCTGTGCGTTCCAGGATTCCGAGGTCAACGCGGGCGCCACCTGAGGAGCAGCTCTCAATTTCGACGCCGGGATGGGCCTTGCGGAGTTCGTCGAACAGCCGATATGCGGCGAGGGTCTGTTCGTGGACGGATGAGCGTCCGGCATGACCATGTTCCAGCAGGTCGCGGTTCTGGTCCCACTTGAGGTAGCTGATGTTGTTGTCCCTCAGAAGGGCGTCAATGCGATCGTAGATGTACTGCCACGCCGCCGGGTTTACGAGGTCGATGACGTGCTGTTGCCTCCATTCAATTGGCAGGCGTCCGCCGTCCTTGTAGCTCTGGGCGGAAGGGCCAACAATCCATTCGGGGGGGTGCGCACGGACGATATCGGAATCGAGGTTGACCATTTCCGGTTCCACCCAGAGGCCGAACTCCATGCCCCGGGACGTCACGGCATTGATCAGCGGCGTGAGGCCGTCGGGCCAGAGTGATTCGTCGACGTACCAGTCGCCCAGGCCGGCGCGGTCGTCACGGCGTCCGCGGAACCAGCCGTCGTCGAGCACAAAGCGTTCAACACCAAGCTCCGCGGCGGACTCGGCCAACTCCATCAAGGTGGTCAGATCATGGTCGAAGTAGACCGCTTCCCAAACATTTAGTACCACCGGGCGGGGCTTACCCGCCGGCAGACCGGTGGTAGCGGCCGGCAAGACGTGATGGGGCCGTGAACGGAACCAGCCATAGAACGCGTCAGTGATGCCGTCAAGGCTCGGTCCGAGTACGCAGCAAAGAGCGCCGGAGTGGTGTAGCTCGCGCCCGGCGCTAGGACGATCTCGGCAGGTCCCAAGAGCTCAGAACCGCCAATCATGGTTCGGCCGTCGCCGATGCTGTCCGCGAACTGTTCGTGATTGCCGCTCCAGGCAGGTGGGTGGCGCAGACCTTTCCGTGGCGGTTGCCGAATCCGGCGGTGCCGGCTGCGAAGAGCAGCGAGGAGTCGTGACCGGTTCGACCGTGTCGGCCGGTACGGACCCAGGTGCCCTGCTGGATGGGGGGGCGGCGCTGCGGGTGGCGTTCCCGGCACCAGCGCCCGGTCAGGTCAAGGAGTTCGACGGCGTCCGGCGCCACCGGCAGGACGGTCGCCAGTTCGTCGAGCTGGTAAGGCGTGCTGCCATCGTTGGTGACGGTGTGCCGGAGTTCCAGCAGGCCGCCGTCGTGCAGTACCAGGGCGGTGGATACGGTAAGGCCGGCGTCGGGATCGGACTGCACGATCGAAGCGGCCGTGCCGTCGGTGTCAGCGCGTAGGACGCGGAGGCGGGGCGAGAAGTCAAGGCCGGAGACACCGTCGGCGATGCGGTGGCCGCGGAGGGCGGGACGTCCACGCCAGCCAGCTGATGCCTGGGGGGGCAGGAGGCCAGTGCGTACGGTGGCGTCGAGTGACGACGGCGGGATAGCCGCTGTGAGGATAGCGAGGTCCGGCAGGATGCCGCCGAGATCTGCGCCCCCCAGTGGATGACCTCGGCTTCTTGGTTGTCGAAGCTGATGACCAAGCTGGTGCCAGCGGATCGGAGGTGGAGGGGGTTCCACGATGATGTCCTTTCATGAGGGTGAACTTAGGGCGTGATGTGAACGCAGTTGGGACAATTCCGTCCGTGCGACGTTGGGCAAGATATCCGTTGTGCCATAGTTAACCGGCAATGTCGGCGCGGCCATGTTGAACCGCCCGCCGACGTCGAAGGCTACTTTCGTGCCTACAGGTTGATGTCGGATTCAACGCCGAATTCGTCAATCGCCGTCAGCTCTTCGGTGCTGAACTCCATGTTGTTCATGCGCCGATGATGTCCCGCGTGGTCGTCAAGGAAGGAGGGACGGAGCTCAGAGGTTCCGCCCCCTCCTTCGTCGGATGCTTACTTGAAGAGGGCGTTTACCTTTTCGTTGGTCTCGCTCAGGGTGTTCGCGTCCTTCTTGCCGGACACCACTGCGTCCATGGCGGGGGGGCCCATGAGGCCTTCGACCTTCGCCGCGTTTTCGGTGATGGGGGGGAAGAGGAATGTCGTTCCGTCCGTCACTTGCGTGGTGAAGGCGCTGACATCGGTGCCCTTGGCTTTGAAGGCTTCGGCAGCTTTCTCCGAGGAGGTTTTGATGGCGGGGGAATACGACGGCTTTGGAGGCCACAACGTCCTGGCAGGCGCTGGAGGCCAGGTATTCCACCCACTTAACGGATGCGGCCGGGTTCTTGGTGCCGGCCCAGACGGAGTCCGCCAGACCGTTGAACATGCTGGCGCGCTTGCCGTCAGGTCCCTTGGGGGTGGGGGGCGATTCCGGTTTCAATGCCCTTGTAGCTGGTGTACTGGCCGATCATCCAGGAACCTTGGGTGTTGACGGCTGCCTTGCCGGCGCCGAAGGCATCAGAAACGCTGGCGCCAACGGTGGTTTCAAGCTTGGGCATGTAGCCCTTGTCTGCGAGGCCGGCCCACCACTTGATGGTCTCCTGGAATCGGGGGGGTCGTCATAGTTGAATTTGGTGCCCCCACGGGTTCTTGTCCGTGTGGGTCCACCCGGTGGTGCCGGTGAGGAAGCTCCACTGGGTCTGGCCCTGGCCGGTACCTGAGCTCTCCAGGCCGAGCCCGTAAGTGGCTACGTTGTTCTTGTCGAACCCTGCTTCGTCTCCGCGCTTGCCGTTCTTGTCCAGGGTCAGGTGTGCGATGGCCTTTTCGTAGCTGCCACCGTCCTTGGGGGTTCCAATCGAGGTTGGCCATTTGTTCCGGGGTGATCCCGGCTGCGTCTGTCATGGCTTTGTTGTAGAACATGGCTACGGTGTCCCAGTCCTTGGGTAGCCCGTAGCGTTTGCCGTCCTGGCCCACCCATAGGTCAGCGAGACCCTCATTGTAGACGTCCAGTTTAATGCCGTCCTTCTTGACGGCGTCGTCGAGGGCCAGGAGTTGCTTCTTGTCGGCGAACTCGGGGGTACTTGGACAGGTGGTTGGCGAAGACGTCCGGGGGCGTTTCCGGCCACAAAGCCGTTAGTCAGCGTGGTCCAGTAGTCCCCCCCGTATCCGCGCTGGGTGATTTTGACTTTGATGTCCGGGTTGATTTTGGTGAAGTCCGACGCGCATTGCTGGTAAGCGGGGGAGCTGATTGGCATCCCACAGCCAGTAGTTGATGTCGCCCTTGGCCTCACCTGCGGTGGTGGAGGACCCGCCGCTGCACGCGGCGAGGGAGATGGCGATGGCTGCGGCGGCAGCGACGGCACCAAGAGTTCTTTTCATGATGGACCTTTCGAAGAGGGCATGAGGATGCCCGGAGCGGGGGGGAAGTGAGGTTAAGCGGTTGGGCTCAGCGGGCTATTTGATGCCGGAGAATCCGATGGAGTTGACTACCTTCTTGCCGAAGGCGAGGAACAAGATGAGGATGGGCACTGCCGCAACGATGGTGGCCGCCATGAGGCCGGACCAGTCCGGGGCGCCTTGGGGGGGATTGTGATTTGAAGACGCTGAGTCCCACGGTGAGGACGCGGATGCTCTCATCGTTGCCCACCAGCAGGGGCCAGAAGTACTCGTTCCACTGACCGATGAAGGTCAGCAGCGCCAGTGTGGCGATGGGGGGGCGGCGGCGTTGGGAAGCACAATCTGGAAGAAGATGCGCAGGTGTTTGGCGCCGTCGAGCATTGCCGCTTCTTCAACTTCGCGGGACATGCTGAGGAAGAACTGGCGGAGGAAGAAGATGGCGAAGGCCGACATGAAGAGGAACGGCAGTGTCATGCCGGCGAACGTATTCAGCAGCCCGAGGTTCTTGATCATGAGGAAGTTGGGCAGTGCTGTGAAGATTCCGGGGATCATCATCGTGGCCAGGAACACCGAGAAGACCTTCTCGCGTCCCGGCCAGCGCAGGCGGGCGAAGGCGTAGGCGGCAAGAGCGCTGAAAAAGACCTGCGCTGCGGTTGTCACGGTTGAGAAGAGTATCGAGTTGCGCAAGTACAGCCAGAAGTCGATCGCTGCACCGGAGCCTCCATCGGCGATGGCCTCCTCCGTGGTTTGCATTCCAAAGACACGCTTGAAGCGCCCCCCCAGGAGAAGTCTGCAGGTAAGAGCTCCCGGAGTTGGACGCCAAGGAGTGGTTGCTGGACAGTGCGGTGCGCAGCATCCAGAGGAACGGGAAAATGGTGATGACAAGCGCGACGACGATGGCAATCCAAGCGCCGATACGGCGCCAATTGAGTGCCTTGCGGACCTTAAATGTTTGAGTAGTCATGGCTGAGGTTCCTTAGTCCAGATCTGATTCGTTGCCCTTGAGGAACTTCATCTGGAGGAAGGCCACAAGTGCGAGAATCACGAAGAGAATGACGGACAGGGCGGAGGCATAGCCGAAGTCCGATTCGCCGAAGGCTTTTTGGTAGATGTACATCTGGATGACGCGGGTGGCATTGACCGGACCGCCGCCGGTGGTAACCGCGACGGTGTCGAAGACCTGGAATGATCCGATCACGGTGACCACAAGGACCAGTGCCAAGACCGGGCGCAAGAGTGGCATGGTGATGCTCCAAAAGGTCCTGGAGGGGGAGGCTCCATCCAGGGAGGCCACCTCGTAGACATGGTGGGGGGATGGCCTGGAGCCCGGCGAAGATGAGCAGCGCGGTGTAGCCCATGTGCCGCCAGACGTTGACGAAGGCGATGGTGGGAATGGCCCATTGTTCGCTGCCGAAGAAGGCGACGCGGGGGGGAGACCCATCCAGCTGATGATTTCGTTGACGATGCCGATTTGATAGTCGAGCATCCAGAACCAGAGGAGGGCGACAATGACGTTGGCCACCAGGAACGGCAGCAACAGCGCCCCCCCTCGGATGAAGGTGGATTTGGCCACCCGGTGCATCAGTAGGGCCAAGCCCAAGGCGATCACGGTCTGAAACACAATGTTGAGGGCGACGTACTGGAGGGTGACGCCCATGGCGTTCCAAAAGAGTTCATCCTTGAAGATCGCGGTGTAATTGTCCACCCCCCCGACCCATGTGGGCTCACCCAGGATGCTGTATTCCGTGAAGCTGAGGTAGATGCCGCGGATGGTGGGGACGAGTGAAAAGGCAACGAGGCCGATCATCGCCGGAAGTATAAACAGCAGCGCGACCTTTGTGTCACGTAGTTTGACCTTGCGGTGGCCCGGACTTGAACGCTGCGGCATCTTCGGCGGTGCGGTGGGTGGGTGTTTGCTGATGGTGGTCATCTTCGATCCCTCTCCTGTGAGGCAGGCAACAATTGACGGCCACTCTACGCGCGTAGTTTTGGAAATGGCAACAGTCTGCCGGAAATGATGGTTCTCAGTTGACTCTTTTTGGCAATATTGACGCGCGTAGATTTCCTGTCCATACTTCTTCTCATGACTTCTTCAATTGGAATCGTTGGTGCCGGACAGTTCTCTGGCGTCTTTGCCAAGCTCTTCGCCGCCCACCCCCGGAATCTCAGAGATCTACTTCACCGACCTCGTCGCCGAGCGCGCGGAGGCCCAAAGCCTCAGCGCAGGTGCGGCAGGGACGTTCGACAGCTTCGAGTCAATGCTTGAAAGCGATGTCGACGCGTGGCAATCTTCACCCAGCGCTGGACGCGCGGGCCCTGGTGGTCCAAGCGCTGCGGGCAGGCAAGCATGTCTATTCCGCCGTGCCGATGGCCATCTCCGAAGCGGAGATCGCAGAAATCATCGACGCGGTCCGGGACACCGGGCTGACATACATGATGGGTGAGACCAGCTACTACAACCCCCCCGCAACCGTTTTTGCCCGCAACAAGAACGCCGAGGGCGCTTCGGGCGGATCTTCTACGCCGAAGGCGACTACGTCCACGACATGGACCTCGGCTTCTACGACGCGTACCAGTACAGTGGCGGAGAAAACTGGAAGACCACAGCCAGCTACCCGCCCATGCTCTACCCGACCCACTCCGTGGGCGGAGTGCTCGGAGCAACCGGCGGTCACGCCGTCAGTGTCAGCTGCGTCGGGGTCCGGGACGAGCGCGGAGATGGCGTCTTTGACCGCGAGGTAAGCATGTTTGGCAACGACTTCTCCAACGCCAGCGCCTTGTTCGAACTCGACGGCGGCGGGTCCATGCGCATCAACGAGTTCCGCAGGGTGGGGTACCCGTCCCACCTGCGCGAGAGCCGCTTCCGCTACTTCGGTACAGAGGCAAGCATGGAACAGCTCGCCCTGGTCAGCGTCTGGCAGGACAAGCATGAAGTAACCGACATCAGTGACCAGCTCAAGACCCAGGCCACCATGGACCTCGATGACCCCCCCATGCTGGCCGACGTGTCGCCCGCACTTCGCGATGCCTTTATCTCCGGCATGGCGCCCGTGCACGACGCCGAACGGCTGCCAGCAGAGTTCCGCGGCATGCCCAATGGCCACGAGGCAGCCACCACTTCCTCGTTGATGACTTCGTCACAGCCATCAATACGGGCACTCTCCCTCCGGTAAACGCTTGGGAAGCGGCCCGCTACACGTTGCCCGGCATCGTGGCCCACCAATCGGCCCTGCGCGGCGGTGAACGCCTGCCCGTGCACGACTTCGGCGAAGCCCCCCCGCAGAGCTGCCCAACCCGGTACTTCGCGAAACCGCCAAGTGAAAGACAGCTAGCATGGTTGCCATGCCGCACCCGACTTCACAGGCCAAGCCCATCACGCGCGACGACGTCGCCAGGATGGCGGGGGGGTCAGCAGCGCCGTGGTCAGTTATGTAGTCAACGGTGGGCCCAGAGCAGTCTCGCCTGCGAATACAGCGAAGGTGCGGCAGGCGATCAGGGCACTGGCTATCGGCCCAATGCGGCAGCCAGAGCACTCGCTTTGGGGTCAAGCGAGATGCTCGCCATGATCGTTCCCGATGCATGAATCCGTTTTTCGCCATGCTCGCCCGCGCCGTTGAGAACGCTGCGGCCGAGCGTGGCTATACCCTCCTATTGGCGGATTCGCAGGCTTCATTGCGAACAGAGCGCCGACTGATAAAGAACTTCGCAGCACGAAGAGTGGATGGCCTGTTTCTGTGGAGTGAACTGTTGGAGCCCGATTTGATTGACCTCGAATTGGCCGACATTCCCGTCGTCCTCCTGAACCACGGCACCGACCTTGCGACGGCAGGCGATCCCGTCAGCATGAAACACACTGCGGAGGGGGGGCACGGTGCCAGCTCCGTCGGTGTGGCCTTCCAGGATGGAGCGCGCATGGCGGTGGAGCATCTCATCGGTCATGGCCATGAACGCATTGGGCTTGTCATGGGTACCAACGCCGGCGGCGATCGGGACACGCGCGAGGCTGGTTGGCGCCAAGGTATCGAGAACGCGGGCCTCATCCCCCCCGGCCCTGTCCTTCGGGTTCCGTTTACGCGGGAGGGTGGTTACTATGCCGGCCAGGAACTGCTTGCCCGAATCGAGCGTCCCACCGCAGTCTTTGTCAGCTCAGACCAGCAGGCTGTTGCTCTATTGTGCGCCCTCCACGAAGGCGGCATTCGTGTACCAGAGGACATGGCGGTCTTTTCCTTCGACGGCTCACCCGAATCTGAATACACATGGCCCCCCCGGCTCAGCACGGTCGCCCAGCCGGTTGCGGATATGGCCCGAGCCGCGCTGGACGCCCTGCTGGAACCTCCCGCAGAGGAAGTTCAGACAAAGGTCTTCCCCCCGCTGAACTGATCCTGCGCGCCTCCTGCGGCTGTCACTGAGAATTCATCCGGCTCAATTACAAGGGAAGCCTCGTCCTGGTTGTCAGGGTTCACCATGCTTTGGAACGCTCTTCCTGGCGGTATTGATGTCGTCTCCAACTCTGAGGGGGGGTTGGCCGGCAAAGATACCCTCGTGCGCCAACACCGGCCGATTATCTCCAGCAAGTTCGGCGTAGTGATCTTCGAGTTTTTCCCGTTTCTCAATGCTTCGTTGCCATGCGCGGACAGTGTCCGGGTCTCCGCCGTTGACCTGTTGCCAGCTGCGTGGGCGGTCCTCTTTTGATGGCCCGGGATCGACTCGGCCACTGAGGCCTACGCGCGGAGGTTTCCTCTTCGCGGCAGACGAACATGAAGGGCAATTCGGGTCGTCGGCAAACATCGATGTGAGGCCTGCCTCGAAATCATGTCCATTGGTGCATCGGAAGTCATAAAGAATCACTGGTAGTGACCTTGGTGCGCCCACCGTATCTGGCTCGTCTGCTCGGATTCGTGCCCGAAAATCATCTCGGCGTTCGTCCGCTCTTGGATTCGCCGGAGCTTCTCGACCGACTCAAGCCAGAGAAGGTTATTCCAGACGACGGCGGCGCCTACCGCCGGTGGGCCGAAAGAGTCCCGCAAGTAGACTGCGTCGGAGGTGAAGATCTTCGTCCCGTCCTCCGGGAGATCGACCTGAAGAGACATGGTTCCCCCCCACGTGTGTCCAGGAGTGTCTATGACGGAAACCCCCAGGAACAATCTCGGTATCTCCCTCGATGGCATCGATCTTCAAGCCTTCGAAGTCCGCCTTCAGGTGCCCACCAAGGTGCGAGCCCATGATTTCCTGAACTCCCTCCAGTTCCTTACGATTGGCGACAATCTTGGTCCTGCCGTTGTCGAAAAGTCGAGCGTTGCCCGCGTGGTCAAGATGCAGGTGGGAAAGAATGAGTAGGTCTATGTCGGCGGGCTCAAGACCCACTTGGGCAAGAGAAGAGTCCAGGAATCCGGATTCACTCGATGATTCAGTCTTGACTGGGAAGTAATTATCCATGCCGCTCTCTTGCCAGCGGGAACTCCAGTCCCGGGGGGGACGCCCGTGTCCCAAAGAATTCGACCCTCGGGATGCTCAATCAAGACTGCATGGGTTGGGATTTCGCCCCCACTCACGCTGACGCTCCTTGTTGTTGCGGTCCGCAATGATCCGTCCCGGCTTCAACAGGAGCCAGGCCATGTCTGCTTCCATGACCCCCCCGGTCTCAAGTACACGGACCTTCAGCTGATCTTTTTCCATGCCACTCCATTCCCTAGCTTCAAGGCGTATAGCGATCGATCGACATACTGTCAGACGATCGGCCAATCCTCAAGATCCCGGCGGCGCCCGAAAGCTATTGCGCGTGACTGGCCTCACTCCTATACTCATGGAACAGCTCGTTATGATTGTCATACATTCGTTCTTCATACAAACGAGTTGGCGCGTATCCGTCGCCGGCTGACGTGTAGTGGTTGTCAGCCAACATCTAAGGAGTTCAGAATGGTCAAAGAAGACCACGATTGTGTTTCTCCTCCCAACAGAGGGAAGAAACTGGCCATGCGTACGGGAGCGGCTTTTGCCTGGCAGCGGTCTTGGCGCTCACTGCCTGTGGCGGCGGTAATGACTTCGGTCCGGCAGGTGGTTCGGGGGCTGCAACGTCTTCCGAGTCTGCATTGTCATCCCTTCCAGCTGATGCGCAGACCGCCTATGAGAATGCTGACGCGTTGATCGGAACAACGCCCTACGGTGAGGGGTGGCAACCCAAGGGGCCGGCACCGTGGACTATCGGCTATACGAGTCCGTACGCAGGAAATTCCTGGCAGACGACGGCCATGGACCACCTGATGAACGATGTGGTTCCGCGGTACCAGAAGGCTGGCTTGATTAAAGAGGTGATTGTTGCCCAGTCAGGTGGCGACGACACGGTGCAGAACCAGCAGATCCGGCAACTCGTTGACCAAGGCGTCGACATTTTGATCGCTTGCTGCTCAGCAAAAACAGCCCTCAACCAGTCAATTGAATACGCCCACGAAAAAGGTGTTCCTTTCGTTGCCTGGAGTGGCACGTGGATTCGCCTTACGCCGTCAGTGCCGTGACCAACTACCGTCAGGCTGGGAGCGTGTTTGCTAAGTCAGTCTTCGACAAGATCGGCGGCAAGGGCAACGTCTTGGACGTCCAGGGTGTGCCGGGAGCCACCAATGCCATCGATTTTGAGGCCGGAGTTCAGGATGCGCTCAAGGAATACCCTGACATCAAACTTGTGGGATCCGTCAACGGCATGTGGTCTGCGCCTGTGACGAAGACCGAGGTGCAGAAGTTTCTGGCTACCCACCCGGGCCAGCTGGATGGCATTGTCGCGCAGCCTGCCTCTGCTACGGGCGCCTTGCAAGCGCTTCAGCAGTCTGGCCGGCCTGTGGTACCGATCAATATCGGTGGAGAAACGGGCGCTGCATGCTATTGGGTGAATCATCCGGAATTCGCGGACACCGGCTACAACATTTGGCCGCCCAAGGGTGAAATGGAACTCGGCATCGAGACGGCGGTACGCATCCTTCAGCAGCAGGGGCCCAAGATTCAGTCCATAGTGCTGAGCGTGTCTCCCATAGGTTACGACGAAGCCAAGGAGGCGCTTGGATCGAACTGTGACCCTAATGCCGATGGCTGGTTGGAACCCAAGGGTGGCTGGCTTACAGGTACCAAGCTTGATGCCTTCTTCGAGAAGCCAAGTGATCCCTTTACCTGGAAGAAGCCGTAGAAGCCGGGCGTACTCCGCTTCGGAGATAGCTGATCACCGGAAGCTCTAGTTACTAAGAGAAACAAACTCAAGAAGCTGTCAGATGCGCTGACAGACATCAAAGATGATGGATGGAGAACACAAGAAATGTCTGAGTATGATCTGGTCGTAATTGGTAGCGGTTTTGCCGGGGCCTCCGCGGCTCTGAGCTACTGCGAAAAAGCAGCCGACGAAGGTCGGTCCGGCCGGGTAGCGCTGGTCGAAGTCGGAGCAGAAGACGAACGTTCCGGAGGGTCCCGCTGGACCATGGCTTGGCTTCGCGTCTACGAAGACGGCAGGCTCGACGAATCCTGGAAGGACCGAGTGCAGGAAACTTCCAAGGGGCTGGCTGACTTGGAATACTGCCTGGCACTCGAGCGCGAAGTCCCCCCCGGAACCATCAAGTACCTGGAAGCCCACGGGGGTGGAGCTCTACCAGCACTGGGAAAACGATGTTGCTCTTGAATACGAAACGGACAAGAGCATCAAATGGCCTGTCGGCGGTGGTCTTCAAATCGTCAACAACCTCCTCGCGCACTTCAAGAAGTTTGATAATTCAGAGATCCTGTACGAAACCGAAGCTGTAAAGCTCAGCATCTCAGACGAAGGCCGTGTCAACGGCGTGGTGGTCCGCGGTAAGGACGGGCTCCTTCGAACGCTGAGCTCGAAGGCCGTCGTGATTGCATCGGGCGGGTTCGAAGGCAACCCCCCCGAAATGTTGACGCAGTACCTTGCAACAACGCCGTCGACATTAAGCCAATCGTTCCAGGGCTGCACCGCAACAAGGGTGCCGGTATCCGCATGGCCATGGACATTGGGGCCGACACAGCTGGACAGTTCGACATGTTCCACTCGGAGGTAGTCGACTCGCGGACCAGTCGCCCGGACTCAGTCATTTGGGGCCACAACTATGGAATCTGTGTCAATCAACAGGGCAAGCGTTTCTTCGACGAGGGCGAAGACTACCTGTTTGCCCACTTCGAACTGCTGGCATACGAAGTCTGGAAAAACCAGAACCAGAAGGCCTACTTCATCACCGATAAGCCGGTCATGGAACGCATGCGTCCAGGCTGGGTCTACGAGACTACCGATATGGAGCCCGAGGAGGGCGCGACCCTGGCTGAACTGGCAAGCAAGCTGGGTCTCAGCCCGGAAGCACTCGAAGCCACCGTTCAGGAATTCAACGCGGCAACCGCGGGTGGACCATTCCAACCCGAAATCCTTGACGGGTTGAGCACCGAAGGTCTCGTCCCGCCAAAGTCCAACTGGGCGAATCGGATCGAATCCGGGCCATATTACGGATACCCGCTTGAGGCGAGGATCACGTTCACCTTTGGTGGGCTCAAAACAGATACCGAGGCGAGGGTCATCTCCGGCGGGGGGGAGTGCCGATCCCAGGCCTCTACGCAGCGGGCGAAATTACGGGATTGTTCTACCACGAGTACCCGCCGGCGACGTCGTCAATTCGCTCCATGACCTTTGGTCGAGTAGCAGGGGGGGCGAACGCTGTGAGCTACCTGAACGAGCTGGAATCAGGCGACGCTTCCGTTTCGGGACCGGCAACTCCACCGGCCAGCCGTGCTGCTGAGGCGGCAGACAGCCAAGCTCGGCCATCCCGGCAGTGCCGGAGTCCGAAGCTGCATCGAAGGCGGCTGAGGCAGCCGGAAGCAGGCGGTAGCTGATGCAGGTGAGAGGCCTGCCGCGGGGGGGTTACCTCGCCAAGTCCCCATGCTGGTCAAAACTAGATAACAGGAGCTGGCACGCCTCGGGAACGGGGGGGCGTGCCAATCCCTATTGGAGGAAAGAATGAGTCAACCACGTGTCTTCGACATGCCGCGTATCGAACGAGTCATCGAGGGCGGTGGTGCTATCCAGCAAATTCCCGCTGAACTGGAGCGGCGAGGACTTAAACATGCCCTTCTCATAGCAGGCAAGTCCATCAGCGCCACCCAACAATTCGATGATCTCGTCAGTGCGCTGGGAGCCAGTGCCGTAGCGGTTTACAGCAGGGTCGAGGCCCATAACCCAGTCAAGCGACTAGCTGAGCTTGTGCAGATTGCTCAGAGCGCACATGCCGACGTCGTGATAGGCATAGGCGGAGGCTCCGCTGTTGACGCAGCAAAACTCACCGCCTTGGGAGTGGGGGAGGGTATTCATTCGGAGCAGGACTTCCTGCGCTACAGCATTTCCCACGGGCTGCCGGAGCTGCAAGGTATCCCGCTTCCTGTCATCGCCGTGCCTACGACCTTATCGGCGGCAGAGTGGAATGGCGTTGCCGCCTTTGTCGACGACACGACCAACACCAAGGAACTGACCAGGTACCTCGCCCTTACACCCAGGATTGTTGTGCTGGATCCGGAGCTGTGCGCCCTAACTCCCAGGAAATTGTGGATCACAACCGGTGTCAGGGCCATCGACCATGCGGTCGAAATTGCTTATGCCACGAATGCGCACCCGTTCACCACCGCTCTGTGCACTGCGGCTCTCCGCACCCTGGCCGAGGATCTTCCCCCTGACGGCGTCTGACCCTCATGACTACGAAGCGGCTCTGCGCTGCCAGCAGGCGGCCTGGATGTCACTGGTCGGAGTTCACAACGTACCAGTTGGGTTATCCCATGCCATAGGCCACCAGTTGGGTGCGGCCGGCGTTCCTCACGGCGTAACGTCCTGCATCACGCTGCCTCACGTTATGCGGTTCTACGCTGAAGCGACCGCAAGCCAACAGGCCACGATGGCCACCGAGATGGCAGGGGCAAGAGGAGCAACGAACGCGATGTCGGCTCCTGAGGAGCTGGAGCTACTCTTCGACAAGCTGGGAGTACCGCGGCAAATCCGTGAATTTGGTCTGAGCCCGGAGGCGTTGGAAAACGTTGTTCGCGCGACGATGGGCGAGGCGGAAGCTGTCATTCGTCAAGCACCGCGACCGGTATCAGCCGACGATGTAAGGGAGCTCTTACAGAAGGCCTATTAGCGAGCAGCGTATAAAGCTGAGAACACGGGGTCCTCCTTCGTGCCTCGCAACAGATGCCCAGGCTCGCAATCAGCAGTTCCCGTCGTCGTCGCGACCCCCAAATAATTGGGGCCGCGGCGACCGACCTCTTTAACGTCAACAGGAGGTTGCATCAGCCGGCATACGGCCAGACTGTCCGTTGGTTAGCCGGTTGCTTTGGCACGGTCCGCCGCAACGCCAAGCGACTAGGGGGGGCCTCATTGGGAATCGCGCAAGGGCACGCAAAAGCCCGGCGGAGTTCCCAGCCGGGCTTGAGCGTACTGTCGATCGATGGCGATCACGACAACGTGCGGGCTATATGGCCTTGATCTCTTCGGCGTCAGCATCGGCGCCTGTGACTTCGTCGACGTCGGCGGAGCGGGCAACTTCATTGAGCGTTTCCTGGACGACGCGCATCGCTGCGAGTCCGGCAGGCGCACCGCAATAGGCTGTGGCCTGGACGATTGACTCTACGATCTCGCTTGGTTTTAAACCGTTCCGCAGGCCACCCCCGGACATGGACAGAAAGTTCATGGTGCTGGTTGAGCGCGACCAACATGCCGATATTGAGGAGGCTTCGGCTTCGACGGTCAAGGCCGGGTCGCGTCCACACGGCACCCCATACTGTTTCGGTGATGTGGGTCTGAAGGGCCTCACTTTCGGTTCCGGCTGTGCGCTCAAGGGAACCATTGACGTATGAATCCCCCCCGAGAACCTCCCGGCGTACCCTAATTCCGTCATTCCATAGTTCGCTGTGTTCGTCTGCTTCATACTGGTTAGTCATTTCGGTCCTTCATGTATTCAGTCGATCCCGGGGGGGAGCGGCGCCACTGCCGGAGTTCCCCCCCGGGGCAGAAAGTTGAGTTGGATGGCGGGCGTTAGATTTGCTGTCTGATGTGGGGGGGATTGCGCGCATAGAAGCCGACGAGAGGCACGATCAGTAGGCCGAGTACAAATTGTTGCGCGTTGTTGTTCAGGCCGTAGCCACCAAGAGCGAGGTCAAGGCGATCAGGACGAGCACGCCGACGAGAGTGCTGCCATATCCGCCCCTGCCGCCAAGCAAGGAGGTTCCGCCCACGGCAACTGCGGCCACGGTGAGGAACAGGTAGGGATCGCCCACACGCACGAACGCTCCACCAGTGAAGCCGAGCAGGAGTATTCCTGTGGCTCCTGAGAAGAGGCCGCTAAGCGCGTAGACAGTGACCCACCTGCGCGGTTCCGAGATGAGCATGAGCGCGCGGCTGAGCGGTTTCCACCTAAGGCGTAGGTGCTCCGACCAAACCACGTTGAACGCATGATGAAGATCAGGCAGCGGCGAGAACAAGCCAAATGAGGATGACTGGAGGTACAGGGAGACCCAGCGTTTCCCCGCTCAGCGAGGAAATGTTGGCGAGCCAATCGGGTACTACACCGCTCGTGCCCCCCCCGGCATTCGATGCGCCTGCGCTGGTGAGAACCTGCGTTGCCCCCCCACCGTGGCGAATCCAACACCCAGTGTCACGATGAGAGCTTGATTCTGGAGATGGAGACTTATGAGGCCGTTTATCGTGCCGACGACGACGCCGAGAACAAGAGTTATCACGATCGCCATGCCTGCCGGCACGCCAGAGCTGATCATGTAGAGGGTCCCGATGTTGGCCGAACCGATCAAGTAGGGAATGGAGAGGTCAAGCCCGCCGAGCAACGCGCAGAGAGTCTGCCCAACCGATGCCAGGCCAAGGAACGCGCCGAGTAGCAGCATGGAGCGAACATTCGAGCCAGAGAGGAAACCTTGTACTGTGGCGGCTCCGACGGCAAGTAATGCCGCCAGCATGATGAGCCCGAGGATGACGTTCTTTTGCCCCGAAGCCTTGGACAGCAGCGGTACCCGGATGGTGCGTTGCTGCGCTTTGACGGTTGTATGATGCCTTTACCTCCTGGCGCTTGCGCCACAGTGATGGGATTATCACGCTGATCAGAAGTGCTGCGACCAGGATGAGGCCGTACGAGAGCTGCACAACGAATGAAGCCAATGACCCCCAGCGAGAACGTGGTCAGAGTGAATGAGATAAGGGTGACGGCGATGGCCCCGGGAATGGAGCCAATACGCCGCCTCGGCCACCCGCAAGGCTGATGCCTCCAAGCACCAAGGCCGTGATCGCTGCGAGTGTGTAGGTGCCTCCTTGGGTGGGGGGGTTTCCCGATGCTATTTGACCGGTGTAGGCCAGGCCGCCCGCACCAATCAGCAACCCGGAAATACCGTGGGCGACGACGCGGATCATTGTTACGGGTACTCCGCTGACGAACGCGGTGCGCTGGTTCGACCCGACGAGCCTTAGGTTCGTGAACAGTTGGGTCCTGGTGAATGCCCACCAACCCAATATTGCCGTGATCAGAACTATCGTCATTGGGGGGGCGAGTATCGACCTGCCGGATCCCCCCCATTCAGCGAGCCATCTCGGAGCTTGTCCGCCCGGCTGTGCAAGGATGACCAGGTTGATCCCGGACAGTGCCAGGAATGCACTCAGAGTCACGATCACAGGTTCGATGCGAGCGACCGTAATGACGATGGCCTGGATGATTTGTATCAAGACTCCAATGCCAAGTGCCCATGCGATGACAGCAACGGGTGACCCTATCTGCTGGTCGAAGAGGACTTTGACAAGGGTGACATTGACGAAGATCATCAGCGGACCCGCGGACAGATCAACACCGCTGCCCACCAAGGCCGTGACGGTAATTCCCATCACCACAAGGACCAGAGGTACGGCCGAGACGAGCAGCCTCCGATTCCGCTGGCGGTGAAGAGGTAAGGCGCGCGAACTGCGCACACGATGAGAAGGACGGCAAGCAAACCCCCACGCGGCGAATGCGTAGGCAGATTTGCTGGTGAACCTGCCGAATCGGCTTTGTTGTTTCATTGCTGCTCCACCAGTGCTTTCTCGACGTCGAAGTCTGCTTCAAGGTGCCCGAACATTCCGGCAAGAATGCGGTCGGACGTGATGTTGTCACCCGTAACCCAACCAAGGAGTGCGCCGTCGCGGAAAACAGCCACACGGTCGCAGAGCCCGATGAGTTCATCGATCTCAGTAGAGAGATAAATGATTCCGGCGCCTTCCAGGGCGAGATGTTCCAACTGGGCATACAGTTCACGCTTTGTGCTGATGTCGACTCCCCTTGCGGGATCGTTGAGGGCAACAACCTGCGGATCTTGAGCCAGTTCCCGACCGATGAGGACCTTTTGCTGATTACCGCCGCTGAGGGAGGTGATGGGATTCGACGGTGCGCCTGCCCGTAGCTTCAAGGTTTTGGACATGGCATCGAAGCGGGCGGAGATGGCAGTCCTGTCGATGACGCCGGCACGGCGGTGATGACGGTATAACGGCATTCCAAAATTCTCGATAATGCTGAGATTCGGGAAAATTCCTTCCTTGCGTCGATCTCCTGAAATGTAGGAGACGTTCGCAGCTATAGCCTCTGCCAGGTTGCTGATGGGGTGCGCCGCGCCGGTCCTGGCAACAGCGGTAACTTCGCCGTTGATCGCCTGTCGAACGCCTGTGAGGGTTTGGAGGAACTCGGCCTGGCCTTGGCCGTCCAGCCCGGCAAAGCCGACGATCTCGCCACTGTGCAGCACAAAGTCCGAAGGCCGTGCTCCCTGCGTTGCCACGAGGCCGGCGGCTTGAAGGACGATATCTGCTGTTCCGCCTTTGGAGAGCCTGCGGGATTGAGGTGCCAGGCCGCTCCGCTCCTTGACGCCGGTCATGAGTTCAATGAGGCGGGATTCGGTGATCTCGCTGCCTCTGAGGATCCCGACGTCAATTCCGTCGCGCAGAACCGTTGCACTGTCGGCGAAGGTCGTGAGCTCAGCGATGCGGTGAGTAACAATCACGACGCAGACACCTTCGGAACGGAGCCGCTCCATTTGGGCGTAAAGCCGTGCGGCCCCCCCGATAGGTCGAGCGCCGCGGTGGACTCATCGAAGATCACTACTCTCGGGGAACGGACAAGGGCGCGCGCAATGGTGACCCATTGCCGGTCTGCCAGACTCAGGTTTCCACCAATGCCGAGGCGTCGACGGAATGGCCCATAAGCTGCTCCAGCACATCGGTTGCACGTCGGTGCTGCTCGCTCCTGGACATGCGGGAGCGCCATACGCCCTGCGATCCGATGAAAACGTTGTCCGAAATACTGGCGCCTTCTGCGACGAGGACTTCCTGGAATACGGTCGCGACGCCTGTCTTGAGTGCTTCGGCGGGACTCGACACGTGGTGACCGTGGATGTCCACGGATCCCTCGTCTGGGAGAACGATGCCGGACATTATTTTTGCCAGCGTGCTTTTCCCGCTGCCGTTCTCACCGACAATCGCGTGGATTTCCCCCAGCACGCGCGGAGAAGCTTGCTCCTCGCAGGGCTTGGGTCTCCCCGAAGGACTTCTTCACGTCCTGGATTGCTACTGCTGTCTCGTGATTCTCGGCCACCATTGCTCTCGGGGGGGCCGAATCGAGGTTCAGGTCTTCATTGACCATTACTTTGTCCTTACGGTCGGTTGCTGCTCCATCCCCCTCCTCGGGAAGGAGTGCAGATCACACCAGAGAAACTGCCAAGTACGATTGTCCCAATGCATTTTTGTCATACAAAACAGCTCTTTGCTTGAGTATAGGAGCGGGATGTCGTTAGGGCAATAGACTCTTTGGGTCGCGAGAAGCCTGACCCAGGAGAACGTTATGCGAGGATGTGTCGGACAATCCGATCGCCAGTCATTATGGCCGCCCCGGCCATGCTCGTAGTACTAAGTCAAGGCATGTTCACGACGGGAGGGGAGGCTGTCATGGAGTCACCACTGGGTTTGAGGCTGCAGCGCGACGACATGTCGCTGCGGAAACTGGCCGAAAATACACTGCGGGACGCTATCTTGTACGGCGCCTTCACGCCCGGGCAAAAACTCATAGAACGGGACCTCTGCGACAGGCTCGGTGTTAGTCGTACACTCCTGAGGGAAGCGCTGAAGCAATTGGAGGCCGAAGCTGATAACCAACGTGGTCCACAAGGGCCCGTCAGTTGCCGTGATCACCGAAGAAGACGCCCGTGAAATTTATGAGGCGAGGGGGGCTCATCGAAGGGCATCTCGCATATTGCTTCACGCTCAAGCGTCAGACGCCGAAATCGACAAACTCGCAGCCTCTGTTCGAACTCTCCATGAGTCGGACATTGCGTCCAATCAGATCAACGTACTCCAGGCGAAGAACGGCTTCTATGAAGTTCTCTTGGCTGGGTCCGGAAACCACGTGCTCGCGCAGATGCTCCAGCAGCTGAACAATCGTGTAACCATGCTGCGTAGGATGACCCTGTCTCCCCGGGTCGGTTTGACCAGACGGTGGCCGAGTTGGACGAGATCGTTCAGGCGGTCCGTAGCCGAGATGCTGATGAAGCCAGCAGGCTGTGCCGTGCCCACGTTAGGAATGCCGGTGATATTGCGCTTGCCAGTTTCACCACTACGGATGCCGAAGGTGCGCCCAGCGGGCACTCGGCCGTGGGGGGGCAAGTTAGTTCTTTCCGGGCACTGTCAGTTCCCGCTTCGCGGGGGGGAGTAGGCACCGGTCTTCTCAGTAGCGCACTTCAAAACCCAAATGACCGTCCGGAATGTCAATTCCCGGTGCGTTCCGTCGTTGTTGACGCGCCCGCCGACGACAACAGTACCGCATCCAGCAGTCCCGGGAATCTCGCCTGAAGGTCGTCGTTGCGTAGTTTGCTGACACGGGATGTTCCCCGGTAGTGCTGTCGAATGATGCCTGCCTCCCGAAGTACGCGGAAGTGGTGCGTCGACGTGGATTTGCTCACGGGCAGCTCAAATGCGATGCATGCCATGTCATCGTGCCCCATGGCCAGGTCCCCGACAATTTTCAGGCGGATGGGATCAGATAGCGCGTGCAGAACTGCCTCGAGTCGAATCTCTTCAGGCTCGGGGGTGATCCAATAGGCGCGCCTCGGATGTAGCTATGGCAGAGCGCATGGTGTCCCTTTCGTCGGTCATCATCAAAGGTACGACACCCATCGTAGTTTGACAATATGCATACTACGAGGCTTATCGTACTTAGGTCGGCTTGCGAACAACGCTGGCTGCCGTCCCCCCCACACAGAACCAAGAAGGAGATTTCCTTGAGTAGCCTTTTCGCTCCCCCCCTTAAGCTGCGGGATCTAACAATTCCGAACCGGGTTTGGATGTCCCCGATGTGCATGTACTCGGCCGCTGCCGATGGCCCGGAAACGGGCGTCCCCCCCACGGATTTCCATTTGACCCATTTGGCCAGTCGTGCGGCAGGCGGTGCCGGCCTGGTCATGGTCGAAGCTACCGGTGTCCGGCCGGACGGGCGCATCAGCCAGTGGGATCTGGGGCTGTGGAATGACGAGCAAGAAGAGTCCTTTGGCCGTATAGCAGCAGCAATCCGGTCTTATGGGTCAGTGCCCGCTATCCAGTTGGCCCACGCGGGGCGAAAGGCGTCCGTTGACAAGCCCTGGATTTCTGACGGCTACTTGGACGAACGCGACGGCGGCTGGACTGCGGTGGGCCCCCCCAGCCAGGAAGCCTTCCAGGGACTGTCGCTGCCAACGGAGCTGTCCGTCGCCGAAATCAAGCAGCTCGTCACCGACTTCGCCGAATCTGCAAAGCGAGCCCTCAAAGCGGGCTTTGAGGTTGTCGAGGTTCACGGTGCTCATGGATACCTGATCCACTCATTCTTATCTCCGGCGTCCAACAAGCGCACGGATGCCTATGGCGGAAGCTTCGAAAACAGGATGCGTTTTGCGCTCGAGGTAGTGGACGCCGTCAGGACAGTTTGGCCCCAGGATCTCCCGGTCTTCTTCCGTACCTCAGCCACCGACTGGCTAAGCGAGAACGACGATGATCCCCCGCGATGGTTGGACCGCAGACGACACCGTCCGTCTGGCCAAAGAACTACAGGCGCACGGGGGTCGACTTCCTTGACGTTTCCACCGGAGGCATCGTTCGGGATGCCAAGATTCCTGCCCGCCCCAATTATCAAGTTCCCTTTGCGGGGGCAAGCACGCGACCAAGCTGGAATTGCTACCGGTGCTGTGGGACTTATCACCGACGCCACCAGGCTGAGGACATCCTGAAAACCGGACAAGCAGATGCCGTATTCCTTGGCCGCGAGCTGCTCCGCAACCCGTACTGGCCGCAGCAGGCTGCCAGTGAGCTCGGCATCGAACCCCAGTGGCCCGCACAATATGGCTACGCCGTACAACGTCGCAAGAAATAGGAAGGTCTCTTCATGAATCACTTGCATAACAAGACCATCATCATCACCGGCGCATCATCAGGCATCGGTGCCGCAGCAGCCAAGGCTTGGCAGCACATGGCGCGAAACTGGTGCTCGCTGCCCGGGACCAGGATCGCCTCGACGCCTCGTCGGGGAGATTCGTGCCTCAGGCGGAACCGCGGCAGCGCGTATCGCCGACGTTACGGATTCTGCAGATATGGACGCCCTGGCCCATTATGCTGTCGAGACCTTTGGCGGCGTCGACATCTTGGTCAACAACGCGGGCCTCATGTTGTTCTCCGCCTGGAAGGATTTGGCCGTCAACGACTGGGGCCGATGATCGATACGAACATCCGGGGGTATCTCAACGGTATCCAGGCTGTCCTGCCCATCATGCTGGAGCGTCAATCAGGCTACATCTTGAACATGGCGTCTGTTGCGGGACACCAGATCGGCGAATCTGCCGGGGGGGTATACAGCGCAACCAAGTTCTTCGTACGAGCCATCACGGAGAGCATGCGCAAGGAACTCGGAGTACAACACGGTATTCAGGCCAGCACTATCAGCCCCGGAGTCATAGACACCGGGTGGGCTGACAAAGTGGGCGACCCTGCTGGACGCGCAGCAGCCAAAGAGCTCAATGCGCTAGCCATTACGCCGGAGGCCGTGGCCGACGCCGTGGTTTATGTCCTTAACCAACCAGCAAATACCACCGTCAACGATTTGGTGATCTCCCCAACTCGCCAGAATTGGTGACATCAGACGCACGGAGAAGGTGCCGTTCCTTGGAACGGCCCCCCCTTCCCTGTGCAGTTAGTCGTGCCCGTGCAGTTGGTCGCGCTGGTGACGAGGGGTACCTGTCCGCCCTGACGTGAGCGTTAAGCCCAGCAATGCTGTGGCACCGGTCGCCGACGCCAATAGATTGAGCGCACTCACAGGACCGGCCAGGTCGTCACCACAAAAAGCCAACGCCAGTAAACCGGATATCACGGCCCCCGGTTGCTGCCACAGACAGCGACTCTGCGGCACTAGTACGACGACGGAGAGACGGAACGGACAGGACCACCGAAGCGACACCCGCACCTATCCCCCCCAGGAAAATCATCACCGTCTGCATGGATCAGCCCCCATATTCCTGGTCGACCTGAGCGACTTCCATCCGGCTAAAGCTGAATCCCGGTGTATTTGGTTTCTTGGTAGGCCTCGAGGCCTTCGGTTCCACCTTCGCGCCCCAGGCCGGAGGCATTGGTCCCTCCGAAGGGTGCGGACGGGTTGGAGACGAGACCCCCGGTTGATCCCGGTCATTCCGGCATCTATGGCGTTTGCGACACGCAGCGCACGGGCGAGGTTCTCCGTGAAGACGTAGGAGGCCAGTCCGTACGGGGGGTGTTGTTGGCTTCGTGAATGGCTTCGGCTTCAGTAGCGAACTCGTATATTGCTGCGACGGGACCGAAGATTTCCTCGGTGCGGATGTCTGCGTTTGTTGGGATGTTAGTCAGGACCGTCGCCGGGTAGTAAGAACCATCGCCCTCGGGAATAGTTCCGCCCGTCAGGCAAACGGCGCCCTTGGCGATGCGTCGGCAACCAATGCAGCCACCGTCTTTACTTGTTTTGCATCCACAAGCGGACCCAGGTCCGTGTCGGGGGGGTGTGCGCCGTCGCCGAGACGAGCAGCAGCCATCCGCTCGGTGAAGCGGGCGGTGAATTCGGCCGCAATGCCACTTTGCACATAGATGCGGTTGGCGCCGACGCAGGATTGGCCGCCGTTGCGGAGTTTGGCGAGCATGGCGCCTTCGACAGCCTGCTCAAGGTCGGCGTCATCGAACACGATCAGGGGGGGAGCGTTGCCCCCGAGCTCCATGGACGTGTTCATGACGTTCTCGGCTGCTTGGGCCAAGAGCGCACGCCCAACCTGTGTCGATCCGGTAAAGGAGATCTTCCGGACTCGTGAGTCCTTCATAATTGCGGCGATAACGTCGCGGGAATTGGAGGTGGTGATGACGTTGACAACACCGGCAGGGGGCGCCTGCTTCTTCGAGAACCCGGGCCAGTAATAGCGAAGTCAAGGGGGTCAGCTCGGCGGGCTTAAGAATCGTTGTACACCCTGCGGCGAGGGCCGGGGCGATCTTCCGTGCGCCCATGGCGAGCGGGAAGTTCCAAGGCGTGATCAGCAGGGACGGTCCCACGGGGCGTTTGGAGACGGCGATCTGGTAATTGCCTCCGGGTTCGACGCCGAACTGGCCTTCGGTGTGTATCCGACCGGCGGATTCGGCGAACCAGCGGAAAAACCCGGCACCGTAATCGACTTCAGTCTGGGCTTCCGGGAGAGGCTTACCCATTTCCGCGGTGATCAGTGCCGCGAACTCGTCGCGACGAGCCAGGATTCCTTCGTAGGTGCGAAAGAGGATGTCGGCGCGTTCCCGGGCAGGGGTCGCAGCCCAGGCAGGCTGTGCGTCGACCGCGGCATCGACAGCAGACATGCCGTCTTGAACCGTTGCAGAGGGAACTTCCGCGATGGGTTTCCCCAGTTGCCGGGTTGGCGACTGTGAGCGATGCAGCGTTGCTCGAGGCGATCCATGAGCCGCCGATGGGCATAAGCTTCTCCGGAAATCCAAGCGGGGGGAGCGGAAGCAGTTGTGGTCATTTCCATTGAAGTTCTCGTGCTTTCAGCAGATGGGCACTGCCGGGCCCGCTCGGGCCCGGCAAGAGATTGATTGTTGCTACTTTGACTCGGTGAGTTGTGGGGGTGAGCCAGTTTTGGAAGCGGTTGCCGTGGGTGACGGGGTCGATGAGGAGGAGTTTGGTGTCTGGTTCGTTTCCGGGTTCGGTGCGGGTGTGGATGAACCAGGGTCCGTCTTCGGTGAGGGTTTGTTTCAGGGCGAGGGACAGTTCTTCGGTGTTCTCAGCCCGGAGGACCTTCAGGTCAACGGATTCGGCGAAGCGTCCGAGGTCGATGGTGACGGCCTGGGTGGGGATGGACGCCGTGGACGCGTAGACGCCGTTGTCGAGGAGGATGATGACGAGGTTTTCGGGGGGCGAGGTAGCCGGCGGTGATTGCCGAGCCGGGGGTTCATCAACAGGGATCCGTCGCCTTCGATGACCACGGCGCGGGTGACGGGGGGTGTTTTTGATGGCTTGGGCGATGCCGGTGCCGACGGAGATGGCCAGGCCCATGGCGTCCAGGAGGTAGAGGTGGTTGGGGCGGTCGGCGACGGAGGCCAGTTCGCGGGAGGTCGCGGCGCAGGTCGCGATCACGGGGGACCTCGGCGGTGGTCTCGACAATGGCCCGGAGGGCTTCGATGCGTTTCATGCTTTTGCCTTTGCGTCTTTGGGGTCGAAGAATTCCATGAGACCACGACGGGTCGGTAGGTCATGCGGGCGTGGTTGCCGGCTTCGGCGACGGTCGCGCCCCCCCAGTCCTGGGCGGTGTTGCGTCGGTCTACCTGGAACACGGGGATGTTGGTGGAGGCCAGCAGGGCGGGGGACGGGTGCGGAGATGGTGTGGATCATGGAGTTGTACTCGCCGAGCCCGCCGCGGGTGTTCGCGACGATGAGCAGGGGCAGGTGGTAGGACACGGCGAAGGTCGTCAACGCGGTCAGTGCATTGCCGAAGCCGTTGTCCTGCATGATGATGACCCCCGAATTTCCCGGCGAACGGGTAAGCGCCGACGACGCCGATGGCTTCTTCTTCGCGGGAGACGGGGGGGTAGACCAGGGGGGGCAGGTCCCCCGTTGCTTTGGGCGTTCAGGACGCCGTTGATGATCGGGGGGGCGATGGACGCGGAGGGGACGTACGCGACGCCGTCGGGGGGGCCAGGCGCACGATCGCGTCCACCACTTCGCTGTGGCGGTCCTGGGTAATAGTCGTAGTCATGGGTGGTCAGGCTCCCTTGGGGGGGTGTGGTGTGGTCAGGTCTGGACGATGCGTCGCAGGCCTTCGGTGAGGTCATCGATGTGGCAGGCGTAAGAGATCCGGATGGAGCGGGTACCACCGTCGGGGGGGTCGAACGCGGTCCCCGGGACAACGGCGACGCGTTGTTCATCGAGGAGTCGTAGTGCCAGTTGTTCGGCTGGTTCGGCGGTATCGGGTGTGTAGGTGAGGTAGAAGTAGAAGGCGCCGTCGGGTTGGCTTACCGTGACGCCGGGAATGCCGGTGAGGATCTTGAGGCCGGCTTTGCGTCGTTCCTGGAATTGGATGCGCATCGTTTCCGCCTCGGGGGCCCGCGTGGCGGAGGGCTGCGGCCGCGCCGGTTGGAGGAAGGTGGGGGGGGCGCAAACGGTCGTGTACTGGCGGACTCTTAGTGCCGGTGTGATGAGTTCTTTGGGGGGGCCGGCGAGCCAACCGAGGCGCCAGCCGTCCATGGCGAAGGCTTTCGCGAAGCCGCCGATGACCAAAGTCCGTTCGCGGAGGTTCCCTACGGAGGCCGGGGACTGGTGCCGGATCTCGTCGTAGACGAGGTCGGCGTAGATTTCATCGGACATCAGCAGCGCGTCGGTCGGTTCCAGGACGTTGGCGAGTTTTTCGATTTCCTCGGCCGTGGCGACACCGCCAGTGGGGTTGTTCGGGGGGGTGCAGAGGATGACCATGCGTGTCGCGGGGGGTGATCGCGGCGGCGATCGCGTCGATATCGAGACGGTAATCATTGTCCGCGTCGAGCCGGACAGGGACGGGGGGGTGGCACCGGCCAGGCGGATGCATGACTTGTAGTGCGCCCAGGCCGGGACGGGGGAAGATCACTTCATCGCCGGGGCCGCAGAAAGCCATTAATGCCAGGAACACCGCTTCGTTCGCGCCGATCGTGACGAGTACTTCAGTACCCGGGTCATAGATGGTCCCGCGGCGCTCTTGCAGATACCCGCTGATCGCCTCGCGAAGATCAATCGTTCCCGCGTTCGGGCCGTAATGAACCTCTCCTCGGTCCAGCGACGCAGCCGCAGCGTCCTTGGCTACCTGCGGGGGGGTATCAAAATCCGGGCGCCCGATCTCGAAGTGATACACCTTCTCACCGGCAGCTTCCAACGCCGCCGCCTTATCAAAAATCGCTCGGATCGGGGACGGACCAATATCCCGCAACCGATCAGCAAACCGTCCAAACCGTGTAGTGGTAGCGGTACTCATAGGGATACTCCAATTTCAGGGGGATGCAGGTGGTGGATTGAGCCTGCATCGAAAGCAGGCAGCCTTCTTGGATTCAGCATCCCGCGATCCGGACAGGTTTCCGGATGGAGTGCTGGGATAGTGTGGTAGACGTGACCAGCAAGCCTCCAACTGCAAGAATGTTAACATTATGAAATCTGACACCACAGCAAATGTCAAGAACGGAACCCTTCGCGCACCCCCCCTGAAACGTCGCGGAATGGCCCAGGACGTCGCGGACCGGATCCGTGACGCAATTCTGGCCGGGGGAAATACCTCCGGGGGGAACGGATCAATGAAGTGGAGATGGCCGCGTCCCTATCCGTCAGTCGCGGACCAGTGCGGGATGCCATCGTTTTGCTGCGGCAGGAGGGCCTGCTTCAAGGCGACTGGCACCGGGGGATCGCGGGTTACCGTCTTTACGCACAAAGACCTTGAAGAGATCTACTCGCTCCGGTACTCGATAGAGTTGCTCGCCGTTCAGCGGCTGATTGCACACCGCACCGGGAAGGATTTGGACCTGCTTCAAGTGCGTGCCGAGGACATTGAGCGGGCGGCCGCCCTGGGGGATAGGGGTGACATGCTCCAGTCGGACATTGCCTTTCATGATGCGATCTACGCCTGTGCCGGTCATGAGAGGTTGGAGCAGGTTTGGTTGGGCCTGCGTTCGCAGATCGCTTTGCTTCTCCTCAATCGACAGCAAGGCCATGATGATTACAGGGCCCGCATTGGCCCAGAGCATTGGGAAATGTTCCGCGTCATCCGCGACCAGGATGGTGCGAAGGCTGAAGAGCTGGTGCGTGAGCACATCGAGACTGCGTTCGAAAGAATCAAAGCCGACCTCGACAGCAAGGAACGCCTCCAAGGTGCGGGCTAGTCACACGTCCTTCTGAAAGTTCGCCAGCGGACGAAGCCCGGTGCCGGCCTCGTCCGCGTCCGGAGCTTCCCCCCCGGCGACTTGCCCTCTCCTGTTCTTTGCCGTACAAATGTTAACATTCTTACTTTCGTAATTTAGGTCACATGGAAGCCCAGGTGAGAAACCTGCTCCTCCCACACGACCGTCGAGACGAAATATCCCCCCCGAACGAATGGCGAACATGGAACTGCAAAAGTTTGTTGACAGCACTTCTGAGGCTGCTGGCGACGAGAAGAAGGCGATGATCTCCATCAGGGGGGGGTCAACAAGCATTTCGGACCTCTGCACGTGCTCCGTGATGTCAATCTTGAGGTTGCCCAGGGCCAGGTTGTGGTTGTCTTGGGTCCCTCCGGCTCGGGAAAATCGACTCTCTGCCGAACTATCAACAGGTTGGAGACCGTCGAATCCGGCACGGTCGCCGTCGACGGCAAGCCTCTCCCCCAAGGAAGGCAAGGCGCTGACGCGCTACAGGGCCGACGTCGGAATGGTCTTTCAGTCATTCAACCTCTTTGCCCACAAAACCATTCTCGAAAACGTCATGCTTGCGCCACTCAAGGTGCGACGAATCGGAAAGGCTGAGGCTCAAACGCGGGCAATGGCCCTGCTCGAGAGGGTAGGTATAGCAAATCAGGCGCATAAGCTCCCCGCCCAGCTTTCGGGTGGACAGCAGCAGCGTGTTGCCATTGCCCGGGCGTTGGCCATGGAGCCGAAGGTGATGCTTTTCGACGAACCTACCTCGGCTCTTGACCCGGAAATGGTCACCGAAGTACTGGATGTCATGACGTCGCTGGCACAAGGAGGCATGACGATGCTCGTAGTCACGCACGAGATGGGCTTCGCTCGACGCGCCGCCGACCGGGTGGTGTTCATGGCCGATGGTCAGATCCTCGAGGACACAACCCCTGACCGGTTTTTTGACAACCCAACCACCGAGCGGGCCAAAGAGTTCCTCGGCAAGATCCTCAGCCACTGACAAGCCACCCCAATCTAGAAAGCAGCACATCGTGAAGCTCAAGTTCCTGGCCATTCCGGCCGCAGCGCTGTTCCTTGCCAGCTCGATCGCCGGTTGCTCCGGTGCATCCGACAAAGCGAAAACAGTTGAAGCAAGCGCTCAATCGGGCCACCTCACCATCGGCATTTCCTTTGATCGCCCAGGCCTTGGAATCAAGACTCCGGACGGATCATTCAAGGGTTTCGATGTTGACGTTGCCAAGTATGTCGCCAAGAAGCTTGGCGTCGAGGAGTCTTCCATCACCTGGAAGGAAGCGACTCCGGCGCAGCGAGAGAGCCTGATCCAGAACGGGCAGGTGGACTATGTGGTGAATACCTACAGCATCAACGATGCCCGAAAGGAGAAGGTCGCCTTCGCGGGGGCCTTACTTCCTGGCTGGCCAGTCGCTCCTGGTTCGTTCTGACTCCACAGACATCACGGGCCCGGAGTCCCTGAATGGGGGGGGCAAAAAGTTGTGCTCGGTGACCGGTTCCACACCAGCACAGAACATCAAGAAGAACTACAGCAAGGACGCGCAGCTTCAGGAGTACGACACCCCCCCTTCCGCATGCGTTGAAGCCCTGAAGAGTGGCGCCGTTGACGCAATGACCACGGATGATATTCAACTTGCCGGTTACGCAGCTGCCAATCAGGGAAAGCTGAAGCTTGTTGGCAGTACCTTCAGCAAGGAGAACTACGGCATTGGTCTGAAGAAGGATGACACCGCGGGCCGTGCCAAGATCAACGACGCCATTCAGTCCATGATCGACGACGGATCGTGGGCCAAAGCGTTTGAGAGCAACGTTGGACCGTCCGGTTATGCATTGCCCGCCACGCCAGTGGTAGACCGCTACTAGTCGGGGGCAGCCAGACAAGAGACTGGATACTTAACATGAACATCCTCAACGAATACGGGGGATCAGATCCTGGCGGCCTTCCTGATCACCCTGCAGCTCACGGCGCTGTCTGCACTGGGCTCGTTGGTATTGGGCACTGTCCTGACTGCCATGCGGGTATCACCGATTTGGGCGATGCGGACGCTTGCCACCGGGTACGTGAACATTGTCCGGAATACCCCCTTTGACACTTGTGGTGCTTTTCGCATCGTTCGGATTGGCACAGCAACTCGGCATCACCTTGGCAGATCCAAAGTCCCCCCACATCCATCACGGACAGCTCGTTCCGGTTGGCCGTCCTGGCCTTTAGCCTGTACACGTCGACGTTCGTATCCGAAGCGCTAAGGGCAGGTATTAATACGGTCCCTCCCGGCCAGTCGGAAGCGGCCCGGTCGTTGGGCCTGAACTTCATGCAGGGCTTAGGCCACATCGTCTTGCCGCAGGCCTTCCGGGCGGTCATTGCGCCTTTGGGCAGCATCCTCATTGCGTTGACCAAAAACACAACGGTTGCCTCAGTCATAGGCGTAGCTGAAGCCGCCCTTTTGATGAAGGAAATGATCGAGAATACCTCCGCCCTCATCGTCGTTGGGCTGATCTTCGGGGCCGGCTTCATGTGTCTGACTCTTCCGACCGGCGCGGCTTTCGGATACCTAAGCAGGAAGTTTGAGGTCAAGCGTTGAGCAGCACTCGAGCACCCATCAACAATTTGTATGACGTCCCCCCCGGCCCAAAGGCCAAATTCTGAACGTCGTCATCAGCGCTTTGTGCGTCGTTGGGCTGGCAGCGGCCGGATGGTTCGTGATGTCAGCCTGGCAGACAAAGGGCAGCTGGCGCCTGAGAAGTGGCAGCCATTTCTCACGCCGGAAATGTGGCAGACGTACCTTCTGCCCGGGATTGTGGGAACGCTTCAGGCTGCGGTGTTTGCCATCATCCTGGCCATAATCTTGGGTATCCTGCTCGGCGTCGGGCGTCTCTCCGACAATCGGTTCGTTCGCTACGGGTGCGCCGCCGTGGTGGAGTTCTTCCGGGCAATTCCCCCTGCTGATTCTGATGATTTTCTGCTTTCAGCTCTTCGCCGACTACGACCTGTTCCCGTCAACCGATCTTGCCGTTGCGGCGGTAGTTACCGGCCTTGCCTGAGCAACGGGGCCGTGATTGCAGAGATTGTGCGCGCAGGAATCAAAGCCATTCCGAGAGGCCAGGGGGGAAGCTGCTGTGGCTCTTGGCCTGGGCACTGGACAGACACTCCGTATGATTCTCCTGCCCCAGGCGATCACGGCAATGCTCCCGGCAATCGTCGCTCAATTGGTTGTAGCGCTGAAGGACACTGCGCTTGGTTACCAAATCACCTACGTGGAAGCAGTGCGGCAAGGAATCCAGGCCGGCTCTGCGTATTCGAATTACATCCCGGCGCTGGTAGTGATCGCGCTTGTGATGATTGTGATCAATCTGGGGGGGCTATCGCGACTGGCGACGTACATTGAGCTTCGACTCCGAAGCGGCCGCAAGGTCCCTGCCGCGTCAAAGGTTGGCGACGTCCTGGTTCCCCAGATCTAGATGGGGGCGATCATGCGTCAGGAAGCTCGTTGCCTCAGTGTGGACTTGCGTTCAGCCGCAATGACGACACTGAGCAAGCCCGGAAACAGCGATTCCATAACGCCGGTTCGAAGCGTGTTAAGAATCGCCGTTCCCTGGTAGTGCTGCTCTATGATTCCCGCCTCGCGTAGCACGCGGAAGTGATGGGTCGACGTGGACTTGCTCACGGGCAACTCAAACGCGATGCATGCCTGGTCGTCATGGCCATCGGCCAGTTGGGTCACGATCCGCCGCCGGATCGGATCGGCCAGCGCCGAGAGTACGCCATCGATGTGAATCTCGTCGGGCGTAGGGTGGTCCAAAGTTCGCATGCTCCGATTATCCAAGAAGTTCCAAGACCTGGCGATTTCTAATTCCTACACGAGTCGTACTACGATGAATATCGAACTACAAGCGAAGGGAGAAGCACATGAAGGTATTCCAAGTAGGCGCAGCGGGGGGGGAGTTGGCCGGCGGCTGGCTCAACTACTGAATGGCCGCGGTGACGCCGTCACGGGAATGTTCAGGAATCCCGCTCAAGCTGAGACTGTTGCTCCAGTGGTGCGACGCCCGTGGAGGGAGACCTGATCAAGGACTCCGTTGAGGTGTTGGCCGAAAAGTTCAAGGGACACGATGCCGTGGTCTTCTCTGCGGGCGCCCATGGCACCGGAATGGACCAAACCACCCTCATCGACGGCAAGGGGGGGCTCGAGAAGGCTGCCGATGCAGCCGCCCTCGCCGGAGTGTCCCGTTTTGTCCTGGTGTCCGCCTTCCCGGAGTCAGGGCGGGGGGGTGAATCGGTGAACGAACGCTTTGAGCACTATATGCGCACAAAGAAGACAGCAGACGTCTACCTCACGCGCACTGGTCTGGATTGCTGATAGTTCGCCCGGGGGGCTTCTGACCGACGCCCCCGGAGATGGGCGGGTTACCGCGGGTCCTGCGATTGAGTACGGAGACATCCGACGCGATAACGTCGCGGCGTTCATTGATGCTGCGCTTCAAAACTCCAAGTTGAATCGGACTATCGTTGAGCTGACTGATGGCGAGACACCAGTGCCGAGGCCGTGTCTACCTCGTTGGCTGACAGGCAGGGACCGCCTTTTCCAAAGGCAGGAAGGGATGCACGCGAATCGCGTGCATCCCTTCCTTGTATTCATTCATGCTTTCATGGGTGTCCAGGCTTAGGCGTCGACTCCATGGCACTAAGTGCGGCTTCCGCGGCGTTTGATGCATGTACCTCACAAGCTCGCCGGGCTGCCTCGGGATCCCTAGTGATGGCCGCTGACGTGGTGATGTCCGTCAGTTCAGCAGCATGAGCGGACTTCTCCCCGGGGGGGAACTTGTAGAGAGGGCCCTAAGTACTTGAGTGCGGGCATTGATTTGCCGAAGCATGCCCGAGATTTCTTTGTTGCCAGCGCCAGCCAAAAGCACTTCGTAATAGCTGTCTTTCGCTGCCAGCAACTGCTGCGCCCCACCGGCTGACTCTGCTCTTCGGATGTCAAAAAGTCTCGCCACGAGTTGCCCGCGCTGGGCTTCTGTGGCTCGCTCAGCGAACAGGTTTCCGGCGAGCGATTCCAAAGCGCCGCGAACTTCATAGAGACTTCGGGCTTCGGTGGGTGTGAGGGTTGCAACTTCGGGGGGGCCCCTGTTCGGCACCGTCACCACCAGCTGCTCGGACTCCAGCTGCCGCAGCGCTTCACGAATCACTGTCCGGCTGACGGAAAACTTATCGCAAAGCGCAGTCTCGACCAACCTCTCCCCCCCAGGACTGTACTCGCAGGTAACGATCGCCCGGCGAAGGGCGGCTACCACCTCTTGGCGCAATGGCGCGGCCGTTCGCTGGATTGCTTCCGAAATCATTCTCGACCCTCGCGTGTTGAATACCAGTAAGAACGAAAAAACCGGGGGAGGCGTAAGCCTCCCCCCCGGTTCTGTTGGACTAGGCCTCGTACTGGTGGTAGACCTTGGCGATGATCTTCCAATCGCCGTCCTGCTTCAGCAGGGTGTGGAAGTCGGTGTAGTCAGCACCAATGGCATCGTTTTCCATGTCAACCTTCACCACGGCAGTTGTCTGGGTGATGCCGATGATGTCCACGCGGGTCTTGACATCAGGAGCGGCGCCGTTCTCGGCGACGAAGTCGTACAAGTTCTTGATGGGTCCGCCCAGAAGCTGGCCGTTGGTAAAGCCGTACATAGTGGCGTCTTCATGGAAGGCTTCTGCAACGCCTTCGGGGGGGCTGCCGACGCGCAGGCCTTCGACATACTTCTGAACGGTGGTGATGATCTGGTCATATTCGTCAGTCGGAACGACTTTGAGGTTCTTGGGCATGGTTTCTCCTTGTGAATGAGCGGGTCCGTTTGCGGCACCCCCCCGGGATGGTTTGGTTGAAGAAGAGCTGCTAGCGCTTTCGAATCACGACGGTTTTGTTGTTGGTGTGCGAAGCCAGTCCCTCGTCACCGTGTTCGACGCTCAGGCCGGACTGCTTGTGGCCGCCGAAAGGTGCGTGGTCCGGGTGGCTCTGGCCTTGATTGACCCAGACGTTGCCGGAGTCGATGCGGTCCGCCACGGCCAGTGCCCGTTCTTCGTCTCGTCCCCCCCACACGGTGGCACCAAGGCCGAAGATTGTGGCGTTGGCGCGCTCGATGACGTCCTCGACGTCGTCGTACACAAGGACGGGCACGATCGGTCCAAAAGGTTCCTCCTGGACGATGCGGCTGTTCTCGGGAGGGTTGTTGACGATGGTGACTGGAACGAAATTGCCATCCAGGGACTCGTCGATGGTGCCCCCGAGCGGAACGTCGTAGCCATTGCGGCGAGTGTCTTCGAAGAGGTCACGGAGCTTGTCGTACTGCATGCGGTTGTTGATGGGACCCAGATCGCTGGTGGGATCCATGCCGTCGCCGACCTTTTGCGTCTTCGCGTAGTCCACGAGCGCGTTGACGAAGTCTGCATGGAAGGAACGGTGTACGTAGATGCGCTTGGCCGCGATGCACCACTGACCGGAGTTTCCAAAGGCGGCGTTGAACACCTGAGGCACGGCGTCCTGCCAGTCAGCGTCCGGGAGCAGGATCGCGGGGTCATTTCCACCCAGTTCGAGGGTGACCCGCTTGATGGTGCCGGCGGCTGAAGCCATGATCTTGGTCCCTGTTTCCGTGGATCCCGTGAAAGTGATCATCGACGTCGGGGCTCTCAGTGAGGATCTGTCCAAGTTCGTTGCCGCCTGTGACGATGTTGAAGACGCCGGGAGGGAAGACCTGGGCTGCCAGTTCCCCCCCGATCCGCAATGCGCAGAGCGGGGTATAGGGAGAAGGCTTGAGAACTACGGTGTTGCCGGTGATCAGTGCGGGGGGGACGGTCTTCCATAGAACGTGGAGGTAGGGATAGTTCCAGGGGGATGATGGCCCCCCCACGACACCGAGCGGTGAGCGACGGAGTTCTACGCGCTTCTCATCGTCCTCCACCAGTACCTTGTCCTCCAGCCTCGACTTGGCTGTGTTGGGGGGGATCCAGGGGGGGTTGGCAAGGTTGACTTCGAACGTCGCCTGGTTGTGTCGTGGCTTGCCTTGCTCCAGTGAGAGCAAGGTAATGAACTCTTCTTTGTGGGCCTCGAGGGCTCGAAGAATTCGACGATGATCGCTTCGCGCTCGTCTGCGGTCAGAGCTGCCCACGCCGGGAAAGCCCGTTTGGCGGCACCGATGGCGCGTTCCATGTGTTCCCGTGTGCCCTGGGGGGGTGCGGATGCGAGGACCGAGTTTGTGGCCGGGTTGTAGACGTCAAAATGGTCCTCGGTCTGGATGATATTGCCATCAATGAGCAGTCCGTAGGGTCCGTTGAAGTTCGGGGGGGACGTGATGGTACGCGTGCCCTCTGTGATGGAAACTCCCATGTGATTCTCCTATCGTGCGGCGGCTTGCCGTGGAGCGGTAAACAAATCGAATAATGAAACAGATTCATGTTTCAGTTTAGGGGGGGCAGCGGCGTGGGCTTGCAAGACCTTTTGCCAAATTATGAAATACGATATTGTTTCAGCTTAGGATGTGATGATCGACACGATAGCAGTGCGACCTCCCCCTGAAGTCCCTTACCAATGAAGCTCAAGGAGCAGACATGAAACTCGACGGACAGTGCCTTTGTGGTGAAGTCACCTACACGATTGACAGCGAGCCGAAGTTCACGGCCTTGTGTCATTGCACCGATTGCCAGCGTCAGACAGGTGGCGCGTACTCGCTGGTCATCGGTGTTGACGACGAAAAGCTCACAATCACAGGCGACGCGGTAAAGACGTTCATTACCGTCGGCTCTGAGCACGAGACCAACACCAACCGGTCGTTCTGCGGGGGGGAATGCGGTTCCCCCAATCGTTGGCCGCATCGACGCGATGCCTGGACTGGCATTTGTTAAGGCGGGGGGGACGCTCAACGACACGTCATGGCTCAAGCCGACCGTGGAAGTCTGGTGCCGGTCCGCGCAACCATGGGTCGAGGCTCTCCCGGGTGCCGAGCGGTACGACGGCGACATCCCGGCCTGATTCGGGCCTGAGCGCGGGAGACCGCGCAACGTTGGGGGGGTTGGGTGGATCGCTTCTTTGCGGTGGTCCACCCAGACCCCTTTCTCTATTTTTCGAAAGGAACAAAGCATGATGACGTCCACCGGGATCCTCCGCGGCGACAACAGCATCGCTGATCAGCAGGAAGGCCCCCTGACAGTCGCGGCTGCCGAGGAGTGGATTCAGCGCACATGCTTCTCGACCGGTCCTGCCGGGCGCATCGGACTCGAACTTGAGTTGCTCATGGGTCGAATTGGAGACCCGTCCCTGCAGCGTCCATTTGCCGACGACAACTACCGGCGTTTGTTCTCGGAAATGCGACATCTGGACGTTCACGGAAGTCTTACGCTCGAACCTGGTGGTCAGCTTGAGCTCAGCTCGCACCCCGAAGCCTCTTTGCGAGACCTCATTTTCTCAGTTCACGGCAGCCTGAAATTGTTGCGGGAGCAGGCTGCGATTTGGATGCAATCCTGGTGGGTGCCGGAGTGTCGCCACACCTCGAACCCAGACGGATTACGCAAGCCCCACGCTACGCTGCCATGGAACAGTATTTTGAACCGTGGGCGCCGGCGGGCGCACCATGATGTGTTCCACTGCGTCAGTGCAGGTCAACGTCGAGGCGGGCACTGACGACGTCGAAATCCGTCATCGGTGGAAGCTGCTGTATTCAATGGGGCCAGTGCTGGCAGCGACGTTCGCGAACTCCGGCTGGATCGGTGGCCGGCGAAGCGGTTGGAAGAGCACACGGCTCGCAGCGTGGCTCGCTCTGGACCCGACCAGGACTGGCGTACCGCATTTCAGCGCGGCCCAGGATCCCGGGGTGTCCTACGCCCGGTGGGCCCTGGACGCCCCCCCCTGATGATGATTCGACGTATAGCGGGGGGAGTGGCATGCCCCCCCGCTGGTCTGACGTTCCGTGATTGGCTCCGTCTAGGGACAGCAGTGGTGCCGGACCGGCCGCCGGCAAACCTTGAGGATTTACAGCAGCACTTGAGCACACTTTTCCCGCACGTTCGGCCCAAAGGGTATTTCGAAATCAGATACATCGATGCCCAGCCCGGCTGCTGGTGGGCTGTCCCCCGCCGCCGTCGTTTCCGCGCTCATCTCCAATCCCGCTGTCTCAGACCAGGCCAGAGGCATCTGCGCCGGTTCCCCCGGACTGGGAAGCCGCTGCCCGGTTAGGACTCGCGGACCCGGGAATCGCATCCCGGGCCAAGCAGTTGATGGCGCTGGCTGCTGACCAGCTTCGGCTCGACACTTCCACGAGGGCCATTGCCAGCCAGGTTGAGGAATTCGCTGAAAGGTGGACGCTCCGAGGTCTATCGCCCGCGGATGACGATCCGTCCGCTTGGCCGGACCGGGATCAGGGCTGCGCTCTGGATAGTGGCATTTGCTAGATCAGCCCAAGGTCCGTGGCAACGATGACGGCCCGTGTTCTGGTTGTCGAAGAGAGCTTGCCCCCCCTTGCGTTCTCCATGTGCGTAGAAACCGTGCGTGGTGAGAGAAAGAGTTCGCTGGCTATTTGGGTGTCCGTCAGGCCCCGCTTTACCATTCGAAGGATCTCCAACTCACGCGGAGTAAGCCCCAGGCTGCGGCTTTGCCTGGCGCGTTCGACCATATCCGCTAGAACCGGTCGCAGAGCCGTCAACATGGGTGCCGTAAGCGCCGGCCAGGCCGCGCGATCCGTACTGAGGTTGCAAGTCCCCACGATCTGCCCCTTTACTGTCAGCGGCATCGTGACACCGTTGTTGAAACCTTCGGGTCCGAAATGCAGAAGCGCGGGCGCTGAGGCCCGGTAGCCTGGCAGGTTATCCCCAGTCATAAATGGTGGACTCATCCCGCAGTGCTTGTCTGGCCGCTTTGTCGTGGAGAAGCAGATCCCGGGTGATGTAGTCCACAACGCTGTCCCTGTAGCCTGAGCTGCGACCGCGATGTGAGTGTGCGCCAGAGGATCCACATACGTCAGAAGGATCGCCCCCTGCACCGCTTTCGAAGCGAACGAGGTCGAAGTATGCGTTGCGCCGGCGAATAATGTCTTCGCTTTGTAGGTCCTGCAAGATGAGAACCCGGGAAGCGGAGTCCATGTGGCCTCCATGGTTCGTAGGGAAAAGCTCACATTGGTTGTCAGATAAAACCAACGGCGACAATGACCCGGACAACAAGTCTGTGGGGGGTTCGCATGAAGGGCTCGCACTTTGTAAAAGCGATCCGCATCACAAATATACGTGAAATCACCGATGGTAGCCAGAGCGCGGCCTTCCTAGGCTGGATCTACTCCCCCCCAGGAATCACAACCCTGCGGCCCCCCCACAATCCATCCCCCCCAGGAGGCTCACTACCATGCATCTCAAACCAGCCCTCGTTGCCGGCGTCGCGGCCTTGGCCCTGGCGTCTACGGCCTCGCTCTCGGCCTGCAGCGCACCAACATCCAGTTCGTCCAACGGCGGGTGTTCCAAGACGTACACCGTTGGCTTCAGTCACCGATCGGGGAAGCCGAGGTGATCAAAGCCTTGAAGTCATTGGCGAAGGAGTACTCCTCCAAGGTTGGTTGCGTCGACCTGCTTCTGGACAACACCACGGGAATGAAATTGGAAAGCCAGCGCGCCACGGTCGAAAGCTGGGTGACGCAGCAGGTAGACGCCATCGTCCTTTGGCCGGTCGACTCGACGGCTTTCGCCGGTCTCCAGAAGCAGGCGCAGAGCCAGGGCACCAAGTGCTCACTTATCTGACCAGCATGGACGGACAAGATGGCAACGTGGGATTTGACAACAAGCTCCAAGGAGAGCAAATCGCGGCGGATGTCACAGAGTGGATCGAGAAGAACTACCCCCCCGACGGCGGGGCAACAGCCGCAGTCACTACGTTGACCACACTGCCGCCTTCTCGCCCCCCCAGATACGAACTTCCCATCAAGCCATTGAAGCGGCCGGACTCAAGGTCGTTTCTGAACAGAACTGCACGGATCAAGCATGTGGTCTGCAAATTGCCGAAGACGCCCTTCGCGAGCACCCCGATTTGCGCATCTTCATTGGGCTCAGCGACGAGTCCGCGATAGGCGCAATGAAGGCCTTCATAAACGCTGGAATCGACCCAAATACCGTCTATATAGCTGGCCAGGACGGCTCGCCGGAGGGTCTGGCCGCGGTCAAGGAGGGCGGCATGTACCGGGCAAGCTCCGCGATTCCCATGGATGCCCTTGCAGCGTCCATCGTTGACGCTGCCATGGCCGCCGCAACGGGTAAGGGCGAAACCAACCTTGTCACGCCAACGGTTCTGGCCAAGGCTGACAACCCGCAACTGGTGGCCGATCTCATCGGGAATTTTGAGCGTAAGGCCAATGAGATGCCACGGGACGTTCTGGACCAGGAAAAATCTGTGACTTTCGGCCTGATGCTATCGGGTATCCGCAAATCGTATGGGGCGAATCACGTGCTGCGGGGGCATTGACATGAATATTCCTGCGGGCACAGTTCACGCACTTCTGGGCGCCAATGGTGCGGGGAAGTCCACACTGTTGGGTTGCCTCAGCGGAGCTACCAGTCCCGATGATGGTGAAATCGTCATCGGGGGGCGCCCCCTACCGTGGGCTCACGCCGACACAAGCTTTTGAAGCTGGATGCGCCATCATTTACCAGCATTTTCAGCTCATCGCGTCGCTCTCCGTCGCGGACAATATATTTCTCGGCCAAGAGCGTCGGACCGTCCTTGGGGCCATCGATACCCGCCGGCAGGAGCGTGAAGCACAAAGCATCCTCGAATCTCTGGACGTGGACATAAGCCCCAAATCCTTGGTCGGTTCACTATCAGTGGGGGAGCAGCAGATCGTTGAAATCGCCCGGGCGTTGCGACGGAAACCGGACCTGCTCATTTTGGATGAACCAACGGCAGCCCTCGGCCCTCATGAAGTGACGGCCCTGATCCGGCTCGTGCGCCGGCTGGCCTCGACGCAGGGTCTCACTGTTATCTACGTGACGCACCTGCTGAACGAGGTGTTGCAGGTCGCCGACGCTGTGACTGTCCTCCGCGACGGCCGGGTGCACTGGACCGGGATCGCCTGGACCTTGAAATGAAGGACCTGGTTGATGGCATCTCTCCAGGCAGCTCACTGACCGGCCGGGCATCAGACTGCGAACCAGGCGCGCCGATGCTGCAGCTGGAGGCACTACAGTGCTCCTTCACGGGGCCTTTGACGACGACAGTCCATGCCAATGAAATCATCGGACTGTTCGGGCTGTTGGGCTCGGGACGGACGAACCTTCTGGAGTCTCTGGCAGGAGTAAGGAGACCTGTGGGAGGGGGGGGCGTCAGCCTGTCGCGGACGTCCCCCTGCCTCCACTCGGTCCAAGGCACTGAGCAGGCATTTCCTTGGTGGCTTCCGATCGAAAAGAACAGTCTCTTTTCGGCAGCATGACGGCTGAAGAAAACGTACTTCTTCCGCACTACCACCAGCTCTCACGAGGATTTCGTAGCCGTGGCCGCGAACGGGCGGCCTTTCTTGAGACGGCGGGGGGGAGGATCCGGCTGAGTCCGATGTCTCCAGGGAATCCAGCGGATTCGTTCTCGGGGGGAAATGCCCAAAAGCTGGTTGTGGGGCGTTGGGCCGGTGAGCTTGGCGACACATCGGTTCTGCTCCTGGATGAACCAACTCAAGGGGTGGACATCGGATCCCGACACGAGATCTACGAATTACTCCGCGAGTTTGTCTCCGGTCCTGAGCGATGCGTGATCTTCGCGAGCAGCGAACCCGAGGAAATCCTCGCGCTTGCCACCCGTGTCTTCGTTCTGGTGGACGGAGTGCCCAGGGAAATCGCCCCCCCGAAGACATCACAGAAAATTACCTACTGTCAGCTGCCCAAGGCAGTCTGGCGAAGCGGAAGGAACATCAAAGTGACTACGTTGGAGTCCACCACCATGAGTCCCCCCCAAGCAACAGCCCAAGGACCAAACAGCCTGGCCTTGCCGGCAAAAAGCTGGTTCTTCAGGCATCAACTGGTTCATGCCGGCCGCCACCCTTGGTCTCATGGTGTATTTTTCTCTGGCGACCAAGTCTTTCCTTACCGGCGGCAACCTCCTTGCGGTACTAACCAGAATGGGCCGACCTTCATAGTGGCCGTGGTGGCTGCAGTGTTGCTGATGGCCGGATTCGTCGATCTGTCCGTCGGTTCGACGTTGGCCTTGGCCGGAGTGTGCTCCGGGCTCACTTTCTTGAGTTCCGGTCTCATCCCCGGGCTCTTAGTAGGAATCGCAGTAGGTACAGCAATCGGCGCCATCAATGGATTGCTGATTGGATGGCTGGAACTGTCTCCCTTGGTAGTAACGCTGGGAATGCTCGCCGCTACGCGGGGGGGTGTTGCTCAGTATCTCGCCCCTGATTCGCTGTACGGCTTTCCGTCTGATGTCAATATCCTGGGCAATGGCTCCATTTTCGGTGTGTCCTATCTGGGCCTCGCAGCCCTGTTGGTCATCGGCGCAGCCTGCTCACCATGAATCGTCTCCCTGTTGGCCGCAAAATTATCGCAATCGGGGGTGAATGCGAGGGCTTCCTACCTTGTAGGCATCCCGGTCAAACGCTTGTCAGTGCTTCTCTACGTTGTAGTAGGACTGGCGGCCGGTATTGCAGGTGTCCTGCAGGTGGCGAGACTGGACAGCGCCCCCCCTTCTGGCACCCTTGGGGTCGGATTCGAAGTGACCGTATTGACCGCCGTGCTCCTTGGCGGTGTGCCGTTCAACGGTGGACGTGGCAGCGTCCTTCGCGTGGTTCTTGGAGTATGGCTCATCGCCATCCTTAAGAACGGGCTAACGCTACTCAATTTGGGGGCCGGAAATCGCCGGAATCGTGACGGGCAGTGTACTGGTCTTGGCCGCCGGCCTTGAGGCAATTCGCTTCTGGGTGCAGCGGTCCAAGTGACGCACTCAGTGACCAGCCACGACTACACCACAAACCTCAAACTCAAGGAGAGAATCATGGACCACGTCACCACTGAAGACATTTCCTGGATGAGCGCGACACATATAAGCGAACAGGTACGCCGCCAGGAACTTTCCCCCCCTGTCGATATCGCCACATCGATGACGGACCGCATCAAGGCTGTGAATCCGCAATTGAACGCGTACGTTACCTTCGACGAGGAGCAGGTCACCACGGACGCCGAACGCCTGCAGACACAGGTGGACTCGGGTGCAGCGCTTGGGCCGCTTCACGGGGTCCCTTTCGCAGTCAAGGAACTCACCGCCATGAGTGGACTGCCGGCAACGTACGGCTACTTGCCGCTGAAAGGAACCGTAGCTCAGCACGATGCTGCCGTCGTTAAGCGTCTCAAAGCGGCTGGGGGGGTTGTTTCTCGGAAAAACGAATATGCCCGAGGGTGGCTACTACGGGGGGGGACGGACAACCATTTGTACGGGCCCACTCACAATCCCTGGAAAAGCGGCTACTCGGCCGGCGGGTCCAGCGGGGGATCGGCTGCTGCTGTGGCTGCAGGCCTTGCACCCATTGCAGAGGGGGGGAGCGATGGAGCGGGGGGGTCGGTTCGGATCCCGGCTTCGATGTGTGGTGTTGTCGGGATGAAACCAACCCATGGCCTCATCCCACAGACAATTCTGGGGGGGTCGCTTTTATACCTGGATCTATCATGGGCCGATTGCCCGGACAGTGGCTGACGCTGCGCTCATGCTCAATGTCATGGCTGGTCCGGACGACGAAGACCCAACCAGTCTTCCGGACATGAATATTGACTTCACCGAGGAGATCAAGAAGCCGATCGACGGCCTACGGATCGCCTGGTCCTCAGATCTGGGCCTTGGCTACGTGGACCCGGAGGTCGCGGCGATCTGCAGGTCTGCCATGGACGCTTTCGAGGAACTTGGTGCGGTTGTCGAAGAGGCCACTCCGTCATGGGGCGGAGCCAGGAAGCGATGTGGAACGGCGTCTGGCTTCCTGGATTTGCCAGCCAGGTTGACCTGCTGGACTGGCAGGGCATGACGGGACAGGTGGATGAAAACCTTCTGGAGATCATGAGTCAATGCAAGACGCTGAATGGAGAAGATAAGGGTCGGGCCGACCTCTACCGCGGTCAGATGTGGCAGACCTTCAGAGAGTTCATGTCAGGTTTCGACCTCTTGATTTCTCCAACCCTGACCTCAGCGGCTTTTCCTCTGGAACAGTTCGCGCCCAGCTGGCTTGAGGGTAAGCCGCTCCGGGAGCAGATCCTCGGATGGTTGCTCACGTATCCATTCAACATGATGACGACGCCATCCATCACGGTGCCCGCCGGATTTACCTCGGGAGGGTTGCCCGTTGGACTGCAAATTGCGGGCGGTTTTCACTCGGATGGGAAGGTTCTGAGGGCCGCCGCAGCATTCGAAGCTGCCAGGCCTTGGTCGCACCTCCGCCCTTCTTATTTGGGGGGGGACCGGGAGCTGACGGCTCCACGTCCCACCTAGGGATTCCTCGAAGACTGACGATTTCCTAGGGCGGCTCTCGCGCCCCGGGACCTAACTGAAATGAATACGGCTTTCTGGATCGGCCCGGGCGTTCGCGTCCGGGCGACGTGTTGACAGCTGTCTCGGCCGGCCGCGGGCGCGGGATCCTACGGCAGATATTACGGCAGATATGTGGACAGATATTCGATACTTGAGCGTTTCATTTCCTGCAGTAACGCCTCGTTGCCGCGATCCGGCGACTCGCGGTAGGCGAGGTCAAAGCCTTATCCAGCATGCCAACAAAGATCTGGGTTACAACGTCGAGCGGAACCCGCGGCGCGTCAGGCCTGATGTCGGTGATGGTTCGGGCGAGATATGCAGCGAGCTCGTCGTCATGCACGCGATTAGCACGAATCATACGACCCGTGAACTCAGTGGAAAACCAGATTGCCCGGAAAGCCGGTGTTTCGTTGAAGAATTCGATATGGGCCTCGACGCCGGCCTCGGCCTTCTCCTTCCAGTCAGGTCCGCCCAGGTCGAAATTGACTTTGTCCAATCGGTTGTCCAGATCCTGCAGGCAAGACACAAGAATTTCTTCAAGCAACGCCTCGCGGCCATCGAAGAAGTTGTAGAGCCAGCCAACGGAGACACCAGCCCGAGCCGCAACGGTGGTAGTCGTGACGGCCTCAGGGCCTCCTTCGACCAAAAGATCGATTGCTGCGGTCATTACGGTCGCCATTTTCGACCGACTGCGCTTTTGTACCGCCGTCCTGTGAGCGCCGACCGTGGCGGATGCCTCCGTCAGAAGCTCGGACAGGGAATGTGGTCCTGCGGGAACCGAGGGAGCGTCCCTGTCAAAGGCCTCCAAGGACCCTTCCACCTCGTGCTGCGCTGCTTGGCTCATCTTCGCGCCCCCCTCCAGCCTGTTCGATAGTCCGTGGATCAACGACCCTTACCTTCAGCCCAGTCTAGGCGTTCGTCGGGCATCGTGCGTCGTGGGCCCGAAACTGCCTATTGCGTGAACTGTGATCCATACCTCATACTTCGAACATGAAAGATGAATATGTTTCATTCTTTCACACGTCGCAGACGCTGCGATGTCAGCCCGAATACTTGTGCTCTGCCACCCTCCTGTGCGGCGACCCCTCCACAGCAGATGGCCAGCGCGAGGCGGCCCCACCCGTCTCAATTCAACGACGGATCCGCACCCTCCCCAATGTTCTTTGGCATGCTCCCCCAACAGCGCGCCAAAATTTGAAGAAGGACCCCCCCCATGGCAACTTCCAGTGCCCTTTCCGCGTCATCTGAACAGACAGAAGTCCATCGCCTCAAGTCTGGTTCCCTCGGACTTGTAGGCATTCTTCTGCTGGCTTTCTCCAGCGCAGCCCCCCCTGGTGGGCTGCTTGGGCAACATTCCGCTTGCGGTCGCCTTCGGCAACGGTGTCGGAGCTCCAGCCGGATTCATCGTCGCAATGGGCGTACTTCTCTGCTTCGCCGTCGGCTATGTAGCAATGACGCGACGACTCAGCGCAACCGGCGGCTTTTACAGCTTTATCAGCAACGGTCTGAGTAAACCGCTCGGGCTGGCATCAGGGCTTTCCCTGATGCTGGGGTACCTCTGCGTCCAGGTGGCGGTGTTGGGGGCCATTGGTTACTTCGGCTCTGCCGCCCTGAAGCAGTCCTTCGGGATAGACGTGCCGTGGCTTGTCATCGCAGGTATCGCGCTGGTCCTCGCTGCTGTGGCATCGTACTTCGGCGTCGAACTCTCGGCTAAGGTTCTCGGTGTCCTGTTCATCGGCGAAATTATCATTCTTGCCATCGTCAATGGCGCTATCTTCATGAACGGTGGGCCAGAGGGCGTAAGCTCGAACCGATCAACCCCATCAACGCCTTCGGTGGAATAGCCCCAGGCATCGGCATCTTCTTCGCCTTCTGGTCCTGGCTCGGATTCGAAGTCGTACCCAACTACGCCGAAGAATCCAAGAACCCCCAGGAAGCTCGTGCCGCTGGCAACCTACCTCGCAGTCATTGGCATCGGCCTCATTCTGTTCGTCACGGCCTGGGCAACAATCACGGGTTTCGGAACCGGCAAAGTGGTGGATGAGACTACTGGCCTGTTGGGTCAGTCCTACATCTCGCTCGCCCAGACTTACGTTGGAGCGTGGGCGGCCGATTGCATCAACTGGCTTGTGATTACCGGATGCTTTGCCTCGATCCTGGCGTTCCACCAAACCGTTTCACGCTACATCTACGCAATCGCGCGGGAGGGCGTTCTGTTTCCCAGCAAACTGGGCCACACGCATCCCCGCTACGGAAGCCCCCACCACGCAGCAGTTGCAACGTTCTTCGGAGCGGGCCTTATCCTTGCGCTGTTCACTGCCTTCTACTTCGCCGCACCTTCGGCGCAGGAATTTGCAGGCAATGACTTCAATACCGCGGCGTACTCCGAAGTATTCGGCTGGTTTGCCATTGCCTGCACTTTCTGGGTCATGCTCAACCAAATTCTGTGCTCCATCGCCACCATCCGCTACCACCGGCTTCCCGCGCACCGAGTTCATGCGCACTGGTGGCGGACCGGCGTAGCTCCTGCAATCGGCGCTCTTGGACTGGCCGGCGCCCTCTACCTGCTGTGGTCAAACCTCAGCCACCTCGGTGGTGACATCATCTGGGTCAGCCTCATTCCATGGTTCTGCATCGCGTGGTTCGTCTTCAGTCTCCTTATTGCTTTCTGGCTTAGGTCCAAGAGGCCGGCAGCTTACGAAGGACTCGGCCGCGTGCTCTCAACGACGGCAGATGATGCCTAGCCGGGCGTAAATCTCCTCAACGCCAAGAATGCCGCCCCCAAGCAATTGGGGGGGCGGCATTCTTGGCGTGCTCTGGATAAAGCCAGACGGGGGGGATGTAGTTAGCTCTTTAGTGTGAGGATCAGCTTTCCACCGACAGCGCGGTTCCCCAACCGGTCAAGAGCGATAGCCACGTCATCCCAGGGCAGGACTTGGGCAACGTGCGGGGGGGTGAGCTTACCTTTCACCATGAGGTCCAGGAGCGTTGCCAGGTCTCGTCCGAAAGGAAGAGGATCGAAGAACAGCTCGAAACCCAGGATCTTGACCAGAGCCCCCCCGTTGTATACATCACGGACATTGAAACTACTTGGCTCGTCTGACGAATTGCCAAAGGCAACCAACCGGCCCCCCCGCGAATCCAGCATGGACAGTGCGCGGCCAAGGACTTGGCCGCCCACCGACTCGATGATCACGTCAAAACGATCGCGGGCTTGCTCGATGTCGTTTATCACGTGTTTGGCGCCGATGGCCATGAGCGCATCGGCGTTCGTGCCCGTGGAGACCAGCGCCGTAACCATGGCTCCTGCTTGTGCTGAGAGTTGAACAGCGAACTGGCCAACACCGCCGGAGCGCCGGTGACCAAGACGTGATCACCGAGGCCCACAGCCCCCGAGCCGCAATGTGCGCAAAGCCGTGAGTCCGGCGGTGGGCAACGCTGCGGCCTGAGCGAACGTTATCTCTTCAGGAATGGCGGCAATCGAGTCCCGGCGCACGGCGACCATCTCTGCCCAGGCGCCATGTTCCACTATTCCGAGAACTCTGGAGCCGGCCGTCAGCTCGTCACTTATGTCCTCCAGGAGGACTCCGGCGAAATCCCAGCCGGGGGGGATGACGCCTGCGGGTGCACTGCGAAGTGCACGCATCTCGCCTCGGTTGAGGGAAATGGCATGAACCTCAACCAACACTTCGTCAGGGCGTGCTGAGGGAGTAGGGACGTCCTGAATATCGATTCGCCCGGGCGCCTCAGGGCTGACGGCCAGTGCACGCATCGTCGACTTTGAGGATTGGGAGTACTTCATAGTTCCTCCAGAACTGACTTCGTTGGGCGAAGGTTTACTAAGCGGCGTGACTACGACACCTTCCCGGTAGTCGAAAGCTTGCGCTGGTGCGTGGTCTCGGAGATACCCAGATGACAGTGCAGTCCTCGGTGATCGCGTCGACTGTCGCCGGGTATTGCTCGCCAACGGATTCCCGAACCAGGACGGTCTGGGCAGGCCGAAGCCCGGACCAGTTCTGACTGATCCGGGCTTCGGTGGTGGAGGCTGTTTCCATCCTCGTGGCTTCCTAAGGAGCTTCTGCGGGGGGGCTGTTGGCGGTGACATAGGTGGAAACGGTCCGCGCTTCGAGCTCCGGGATGATGTGGACAGCCCGATGGTGAGGAAATGTTGCGTCTGTCGATGCAGGTCAAAGTCCTCGGCTGTGTGGTAGCTCTCCAGGATGACAATCTTCCTGTCATCCTCCACTCCGCGGAAGAATTCGTAGGAGATGTTGCCGGGTTCTTCACGGGTTTGGGCTGCCATTTTCTGCAGGTGTCCCAGAACCTCTTCCGTGGTTCCTGGCTTGGTTCTGTATCTGGCAACGACATTGAAGGTGCTGGTCATGATGACTCCTTTGGGTCTTGGTGGGTTGCGCCGATGGTCACGCCGGCCCCGGCAGGGAGTTCCTGGCAGGGACGGAATCGTGCCAGAACGTCCGGATCATGGCCCGCGATGACAGTGAGCCCGCGTTGACGCGCTTCTTCACGGATGAAGGAGAATGCCTCATACATGGCCGGCAGATCGCTGATTGCAGTAAAGGGCATGTCGCGTTCCAACTCCTCGTAGAAGTGGACAGCGTCAGAGGCCAAAAGAACGTCGCCCTCCGAAGTGGGGACGTAGACAATTGCCTGTCCGGGCGTGTGCCCGCCGACTTCGACCAGTCTGATTCCCGGAGCCGGTGACGTTTCGCCCGAGAACAATTTGAGGCGCCCCTGGGTTTCGGCCAAGCGAAGCTGGTCTATTTCACCGTCTTCAGCGTAGAAGGAGAACTGGACGTGTCCAGCTGTGGGCGAGGTCCAGAACCGGTATTCAGCTTCGGCAATGTGGATCCGGGCGTTCGGGAACAGGTCAAGGTTTCCGATGTGGTCGTAATGGCCATGGGTCACTATGACGTCACCGACATCGTTCGGGTCAATGCCTAGATGGGCAAGGGCATCGGCGGGGGTGCAGCAGCAGGGTCCGGCCGCGCCGGCGGCCTGCTTCTTCGCCGAAGCCTGTGTCCACAATAAGGGTGCCTCCTGGCCCTTGAAGGATCCAGAAGTAGTAGTCAACGGTGGCCGGTCCGTCGTCTTCTCCGTACAAACGGTAGTTAAGGTAGACGTCGCTGCGTTCAGTGGCCCGGGTGCCGACGCGAACGACGACAACCCGGTAGCCGCCGTCGTTCTTAGCCGGCGCCATTGCCGCCCTCGTGAACTGCCACGGACGGTTCGAGTCCGTCGGCCCCCACAACTTCCCGCCATGCTTCGAATCCGGCCTGGAACGCAACGACGCCGGCTTCCGGAAGCGAAATCTCGATCGCTTCCAGGATTTCGGTCGGTGTCAACCCAAGGTCAAGCGCCACGCGGATGTGGGACTGAATGTGTCCCTTGGATGCGCGCATGACAGTGAGGCTGACAATGAAGATGAGTTCCTTGGTCCTGCGGTCAAGAGTGCGCTCATCCAAATAGGCAGCGGAGACCACATGGTTGGCCGCCTGAAGTACTGGAAAATCATGCTTGGCCATTACCTTGTGGTAATCGAGGACGTATCCGCGTTTGCGCGCCATGTCGTCGATATAGGTCTGGGCCTCGGCGGTCTGGTCGTTCAGATCAATGGTCATACTGGTGTCCTTCCGGATGGTGCGGCGATCAGCTGCTGCGCAGCGGTGTGCCGTTGAGTTTTTCGTAGTATCGGGCAAATTCGGTGTGGTCCGGATTGTCACTGTCCAAGATCTCCCGCGCTTTCTCGGCGGTTTCCTGTGCGGTTAGCACGATCGGCGCCTCAGCGGACTGCTGGGAAATGAGGTTTTTGGCAATTTTCAGGTCCTTGAGCATCAAGTCCATGGCAAAGCCGGAATCAAAACTTCCAGTCAGGATGTGGCGGGGGGGATACTTGAACTCTGACGCCTGGCTGCGGCCCGTCGAGCCATTGATGACCTCCAGCATCTTCTCCGGTGCAATTCCAGCCGTTGCGGCCACTGTCAGAATTTCCGCGGCGGCGGCGAGGTTGGTGGCTGACAGCAAGTTGTTCAGCGCTTTGGCTGCGTGTCCCGTCCCTGGGGGCCCGACATGGGTGATGGACTCGCCGAGGTTACGAAGATGCCGTTTGGCGCGTTCGACGGCGGTGCTGTCGCCACCGACCATGATGGCCAGCTTCCCGGTCAGGGCCTTGGCGACACCACCGGACACCGGTGCATCGACGTAATCAATGCCGAGGGCAGCGGCCTCAGCAGCAAGGGCTGCGGTGCTTTCGGGTTCGGAGGAGCTCATGTCGATGATCAAGGTTCCAGGTGTCAGCCGTTTCAGGAGTCCCGGACTGGTGCGCAGGACCGATTCGATGATCCGGCTGTTGGGGAGCATGAGGATCACGGTCCCCCCCACATGGGACGGGATGTTCTCGAGGTCCGGCAGAGCGGTGCCGTTAGTCGCCGCAGCCACCTCTGCGGCGACCACCGGATTCGTGTCGTAGACGAACAGTTCGCGGCCGGGGGGAGTAGTTGATGGCCATCGGCCGGCCCATGTTCCCGAGTCCTACAAAAAGGGATGCGTGAGTGTCGGCGATTACCATGTTGATGTTCCTCCATCGATGGTGAGCACAGACCCCGTAGCGAAGCTGGACTCTTTGGCTGCCAGCCAGACAATGGCTTCGGCAACTTCTTCCGGACGCCCCCCCATACGATGCATGGGCGAACGGCCGTTGAGGGAGTCAACGAGCTCTTGCGGTTCCGGTGATTCGGCGATCATTTTGTCGAAGTAGGGCGAGTTGATGGTTCCCGGAGCCACGGCATTGACGCGAATGCCTTGATCCACGTGGTCCAGCGCCATGGCGCGGGTGAGCGCGGATACGCCGCCTTTGGAGGCCACATATGCAGCTCGGTCGCGGATGCAACGTTGGTGTATAGGAGGAAGTGTTGACGATCCTGCCGTCACCGGTCTTCGCTAGTTCCGGAATGGCGTATTTTGAACAGAGGTACACGCCTTTGAGATTGACGGACATGAGGCGGTCCCAGTTTTCTTCGTCGATTTCCAGCACGTTCCCGGGGAATCCAAACCCCCCCGCGTTATTACAGAGCACATCAATGCCCCCCCCAAAGTTGTCGACAACAGCCTTGATCATCGAGCGGACACTGGCCGAGTCGCTGACGTCGACGGTGACTGCAAGTGCCTTGGCGCCGGCCTCGTCGGCAACTTCCCGGGCCGCCGCTTCGTTCTTGTCGGCGATGACCACGTTGGCGCCGAGGTCAGCGAATCGCAGGGCGGCTGCCCTGCCGATACCGCTGCCGGCGCCAGTGACTATGACGGTTTGGTCGGTGAAATTCACGAGGCGTTTCCTTTGAGGTCAATGATCTGACGGATGACTTTGCCTTCGCGGAGTTCATCCATGGCGTGATTGATGTCGTCCAGGCGATAGTGCCGGAGATGAGCTTTTCCACTGGCAGGACGCCATCCAAGTACATTTGGGCATAGCGGGCGATGTCCTCGGAGGGAATGCCGGAGCCATGTAGGAGCCGATGATCTGGCGGGCTTCAACAACCAGGCTCAACGGCGAGATTTCGAGTCGTGCTTCGGGCCGGGGGGGAAGCCCGACTGTTACCGTGCGGCCGCCTGGTTTGGTCATATCGATGGCACCGGAGAGCGCGGCGGGATTTCCCACACATTCGATCACGGCGTCGAACTTCAGACCTGCGGCTGCTGCGTCGGCAGGTGTGTAGGCGGCAGTCGCACCAATCTCCAGGGACGTTTCCAGCTTGGATGGAAGCATGTCGATGGCAACCACTTCTCCTGCGCCCGCAGCTATGGCCACTAGCGCCGCGGCCAGGCCAACGCCGCCCATGCCAACAATTGCAACAGACTCGCCAGGCCGGACTTTAGCCGCATTGATGACTGCGCCGCCGCCCGTGAGGACGGCGCAACCGAGGAGAGCGCCGACGTCCGCCGGTACGCCTTCGGGCAGCGGAACGACAGAATGCTTGTCCACGACGGCGTACTCGGCAAACGCCGAAACTCCACCGTGGTGGTCCAGGGGCTGGCCGTTGATTCGCAGACGTCGCTCTCCGTGGAGCAGCGTTCCTTCCGCGTTGGCCTTGGTGCCTTCGAGGCATAGCGCCCACCCGCTGGAAGTACAGGCAGTACATTCACCGCAGCGGGGGCATAAAGGTCATCGTGACGCGCTGTCCGATCTTGAGATCGTCACAGTCTTCGCCGAGTTCCTCGATGATCCCTGAGCCTTCGTGGCCAAGGACCATGGGTACTGCGCACACGCGCACACCGCTGACGCGCGAGAGGTCCGAGTGGCAGACTCCTGCCGCTTCCATGCGGATAAGGACTTCGCCTCGGCCCGGTGCGTCGAGGGTCAACTCAGCCACATTGATGGGAGTGGTTTCCCCCCCCAGGGCGTTGATGCCCCCCCGATGGTTTCCAGAACTGCTCCTCTGAACTTCATCGTTCTCCTCAAGTCGCCGCCGTCACCGGCGGAATCATTCTCCGTGAGCTGCATTTGCGCTAATCCAGTATTACAGTAATACCTACAAGCGTGTCCAGTCCCACAATCAGTGTCATCGCGTATGATGGTGAAACCCTTTAGAAGGAATGCCATGACTATTGACGCCATCCGCAGAACAGCTGCGCCGCTTCGCACGGAAGTGGTCAACGCGCTGCGTCGAGCCATCGTTGCCCAGGAATTCGCGCCGGGGGGGACCGCCTCGTCGAGACGGTGATGTGCGAGAAGTACTCCGTGAGCCGGACGGTGATCCGTGAAGCCCTCAGGCAGCTAGAGTCCGAGGGGCTCGTAACGATGGTCCCGAATCGAGGCCCTGAAGTTGCCACGCTCAGCATTCACGACGCGGAAAGCCTGTATGAAGTACGCCGTGCCCTCGAGTCGCTGGCCGGCAGCCTTTTCGCGGAAAGGGCGAGTGACGCGCAGTGTACTGAGCTGGTTTCCAGGCTTGGCGAAGTTAAGGTGGCAGTGGCCTCAGGGGGACCCTGAAAAACGCTTGGCTGCTAAGGATCGCTACTACGACGTGCTGCTTGATGGCACCGGAAACGCGGAGATTGCCCGGATGTTGCGAAGCGTGAATGCCCGGACTCAGATGCTCCGGACGCTCTCCCTGGCGGCTCCTGGCCGTGATGCCCGAACCATCGCAGAGATCACCCGGATCACAGCTGCGGCAGCCGTCAACCGGGATCCGACGAGGCCCGCTTGGCCTGCGAAGAACATGTTCGCAATGCTGCGGAAGCGGCCCTGGGGGGGAGATGCGCAAGCTTCACGCCAGCTGAGTCCGACCCCTCCAAGCTCCGGTTCGCCCATGGTGAACCGGAGCTTTTGTTTTGCCTCATAGCGAGTTGACGTGGATCACATGCGCGTTCTAAGCTCGTAACACCGTAATACGGTCTTATGACATTCCAGTATGAACTGGATCCCCCCCAACTCTCTGTTTCGAAAGGTTGAGCGTAATGGCGCATCATCCGCGACACTGGCGTCGCCGCCTTCACCGGCGAAGGTCGCCATGGCCAGTTTCATTGGCACCACGATCGAGTGGTACGACTACTACATCTTTGGCGCTGCCACTGTTTTGGTGCTTAACAGCCAGTTCTTCCCTACTTTGGACCCGTTTGCCGGCACTCTGGCTTCGTTCGCCACTTTCGCGGTGGCTTTTATCGCCCGTCCCTTCGGTGGTGCGTTCTTTGGGCACTTCGGTGACAAGATCGGCCGGAAGAAGATGCTCGTTTGGTCTGTACTGGCCATGGGATTGGGCACGCTCGTGTGGGGTTGCTCCCCCCCAACTACGCCACCATCGGTATCTGGGCTCCGATTCTGCTCGTGGTCTGCCGGTTCCTGCAGGGCTTCGCAGTCGGCGGGGGAATGGGGCGGCGCTGTGCTCATGTCCCTGGAACATGCACCAGCCAACAAGCGGGCCTTCTTTGCCAGCTTCCCTCAGGCCGGCGTACCTGCCGGCACCGTCCTCTCCAGCGGCACCTTTGCGCTGATTGCACTCATGCCGCAGGACCAGCTTCTGTCGTGGGGCTGGCGAATCCCGTTCATTGCTTCCATCCTGCTGGTCATCGTTGGCCTGTGGATCCGACTCAAAGTCACCGAATCGCCTGAGTTCCTGGAAATCCAGGAGAAGAACGAAGTCCCCCAAGGTGCCGGCGTTTGAAGTCTTCAAGCACCACAAGCGCTCACTCATGCACGGCATTCTCTGCGGTTTCGCGCCAAACTTCACGTTCTACATCGCAACCGTGTTCCTGGTCAGCTACGGCCCCAAGCAGCTTGGCATACCTTCAAGCACGATCTTCGTCGCACTGATGATTGCCGCCTCCCTTCAGGTGTTTACCTTGCCGTTCTTCGCCACCTTCGCGGATAAATACAGCCAGAAGAAGGTGCTTCTGACGGGCTGCGTTCTGGTCGCCGTGGGCGCTTCCCGGTCTTCGCCCTCTTTAGCACTGGAACCTTCTGGGGGGGTATTCTGCTGGCGCTCGTCATCGCGCTGCCGCTTCTTCACGGCGTCTCTTACGGGGGGGTAATTTCCGGTTTCACGGCAGAACTCTTCCCCCACGGAAGTTCGCTACACCGGCACCTCCCTTGCATACCAACTCGGCGGCATCGTCACATCAGCACCAGTGCCGATCATCGCAACCCTGCTGATTCAGCAGTACCAATCAAGCGACGCAGTCGCTTGGTACATGGTCATCTCCGCAGTCCTCGGCTTCATCGCCATCGTCACCGCGAAGTCCATCAAGCACAAGAAGGCCAATGACACCGTTCGCGTGGACGAACTGAGCATCTGATCCTTCGTGGTGCAGGGCCGGAGACGTCTCCGGCCTTGCACCACAGCACTCTGAGTCCGTTACCGAGCGCAGAAAGAAGCTCATGACTTCAACCAACAACACACTCCCTGTCATATCGGACGTGTGGTTCACTCATCTCGCCAACGCGGTGCACGCCGACCGTGAGCTCCAGGTCATTGGCAAATACAGCGACTTCTGGCTTGACGCCGTCTCACCAGGTAACTGGCGCGTTGTCCTGAATTTCCAAAATTCCAGCCTCATTCCTACGCCTTGGAAAGACCTGCCGGCGGACCACATCGCCATATCCGCTTCCCCCCCAACCGGCTGGGGACAGATCTTCGACCCCAACCCCCCCAAACCTTTACTGCATGACCTGCTCGCGCTCGGAAAGAACAGCCCGGATGTAGCGCTCGGTGGGTCCGACGTCGAACTCGTCCGCAATTTGAGGGTCCTTGCACGTCTCGTGGATCTCGGAAAGGCACTCCATGTCCAGCACTGACACACCTGTAGCCAGCTTCGAAGATGTGGTTGGCCGCTACGTGAACCTGCGTTCGTCAGGCCGCGATCAGCGCATCTACTTCGAAGAAGCCGGCAGCGGACCGGTCCTCCTTTGCCTGCATACTGCCGGCGCTGATTCGCGCCAATTCCGGCACCTGCTTAATGACCCGGAGATCACCAGTCGGTTCCGAGTGGTGGCATTCGACCTTCCCTGGCACGGGCGATCCCTCCCACCGGAGCTGGTGGGAAGAAGAATACCTGCTCACCGCTGACGCCTATGTCGCAATTGTCCGAGACTTTGCGGCGGCCCTGAATATAGAGCAACCAACAGTTATCGGTTGCTCCATGGCCGGGTCCCTTGTGTTGGAACTGGCCCGCAGGCACGCCGATGAAATCGGGGGGGCAGTCATAGGGTTGTCGGGAGCGCTCAAGGTCAACGGGCGCTTCCAGGACTGGTCCCTTCGGCCGGACGTCAACGCCCAACAGTCTGTCCCCACCTGGACATCGAGCCTGATGGCACCGCAAAGCCCAGAGGTATCCCGCCGCGAAGTCTGGTGGATCTACAGCCAGGGCGGCCCCCGGTATTTACCGTGGTGACACCTACTTCTACTCCCAGGACTTGGACCTCCGAGGCAGAGGACATGAGATCGACACCAGGGCGTGCCCGGTGTACCTCCTCACGGGTGAATACGATCACGCCTGCACTCCTGCAGACACGGCAGATGCCATCGCCGAGATCCCGGGCGCGAAGGGCGGTGCCATGAAAGACATCGGGCACTTCCCAATGGCGGAGAACTACCCGCTGTTCAAAACATACCTCCTGCCGATCCTCGAAGAACTCCACCCGGACGTGGCCAGTAAAGACCTTGATTCCCTTGCCTTGGAAGGAACCCACCATGCCTGAAACGGCTACTGTCACCCCTGAACTTGAGCGCCTTCTGCTCTCGACTATCCCCACCGGCCTGCTGATCAATGGCCAGTGGCGCGATGCCAGCGGCGGCGGGACGTTCGCCGTCGAGGACCCCCGCAACGGGAAAGAAGCTCCTGGAGATCGCGGACGCCACCAGCGCCGACGCCATGGCGGCACTGGATGCTGCTGACGCGGTGCAAGCGTCCTGGGCGCGGACTGCCCCCCCTCGCGTCCGGGCAGAGATCCTCCGACGCGGCTTTGAACTTGTTACCGAACGGGCCGAAGACTTCGCTCTGCTGATGACCCTGGAGATGGGTAAGCCCCCCCTCGCCGAGCACGCGGCGAAGTGACCTACGGAGCGGAGTTCCTGCGGTGGTTCTCCGAGGAAACGGTCCGCGATTACGGCCGCTACCTGACGTCCCCTGAGGGGAAGAACAAGATCCTGGTCCAGCGCAAGCCCGTGGGGCCATGCCTGCTGATCACACCGTGGAACTTCCCGCTGGCGATGGCCACCCGAAAGGTGGCCCCTGCCATTGCCGCCGGCTGCACTATGGTCCTCAAGCCAGCCAAGTTCACGCCGCTGACGTCGCTGTTGTTTGCCCAAGTGATGCAGGAAGCAGGTCTTCCCGCCGGCGTACTGAACGTCGTCGCTTCATCATCCGCGTCAGCAATCTCGGGTCCCCTGATGAAGGACTCGCGCCTTCGGAAGGTGTCCTTTACGGGCTCGACGCCGGTCGGCCGACGGCTGCTCGCGGATGCGTCCCACAATGTGCTGCGGACTTCGATGGAGTTGGGCGGCAACGCGCCGTTCATCGTGTTCGAGGACGCTGACGTGGACAAAGCAGTCCAGGGCGCGATGGCAGCGAAGATGCGCAACATGGGCGAAGCATGCACCGCAGCCAACCGTTTCCTGGTGCACGAATCGGTCGCAGAAGACTTCACCTCGAAGTTTGCCGCGGCCATGGGTTCACTGACGCTGGGCCGAGGCACTGACCCGTACCGCCGTCGGCCCATCATTGATGGTGGTGCCCGCAAGGACATCCACGCTCTGGTCACCGAAGCAGTAGAGCAAGGATCCACAGTGGCAACAGGCGGCGCACCACACGACGGCGCGGGCTACTTCTATCCGCCGACTGTTCTGGCCAACGTCCCGCACGATGCAACGATTCTGGCCAGCGAAATTTTTGGTCCCGTTGCTCCGGTCACCACCTTCCGCACTGAGGAAGAAGCCATCCGCCTGGCGAATGCCTCTGAGTACGGCCTGGCTTCCTACCTCTTCAGCCGCGACCACGCGCGGATGCTCCGCGTAGCAGAACAGATCGAGTTCGGCATGGTCGGCTTCAACAGCGGCATGATCTCCAATGCGGCCGCTCCGTTCGGTGGCGTGAAGCAGTCCGGACTCGGCAGGGAAGGCGGAGCCGAAGGCCTCGCTGAATACACCACCGCCCAGTACATCGCCATCCCCCCCGACCCGTACGCGGACTAACACGGTGCCCCCCCGCGTTCTTAAACGCGGAGAATCGCCCACACACTGGCCCCCCCCGCCCTTTGCTCGCAACAGGGGCGGGGGCCATTCCATGCCCAAAACGGACGTCAACAGAGAGGTTGTCTTCATGCAAGGCACAAGCACAACAACACTTACCGGCACCACAGAACCATCCGCAGCCACCCGTCGCAAAACTGCCCTCGCGGTAGGCATAGGCAACTTCATGGAATGGTTCGACTTCGCCGTTTATGGTTTTTTCGCCAGCATCATCGGGAAACTGTTCTTCCCCCCCGAAAGCACCCCGATTCTTTCCCTGCTGAGTGCGTTCGCAGTCTTTGCCGTGGGCTTCATCATGCGCCCCCTGGGAGCGTTTATCCTTGGCCCCATAGGCGACAAACATGGTCGCAAGGCGGCGCTTGTATGGTCAGTTCTGCTCATGGGCGGGGGGCGACGACTGTCATGGGCCTTCTTCCCACGTACGCAGTGGCGGGCCTCCTGGCCCCCATTCTGCTGGTCCTGCTTCGTTGCGTGCAGGGTATCGCCGCTGGTGGTGAGTGGAGTGGCTCCGCCGCCTACCTGGTGGAAAGCGCCCCGAACAATAAGCGTGGGCTTTATGCGAGCCTCATCTCCGGTACCGCTGCCTTGGCGTTCATCGTCGGAAGCTTCGTTGCGCTCGGGCTTAGCTCTGCACTTTCCCCCGGAAGACCTATCGGGCTGGGGGGGATGGCGTCTTCCGTTCCTCCTTGCAGCACCCATGTCCCTGGCCGGACTGTATATCCGCATGAAGCTGGGGGGGATACCCCCCCCGTCTTTGAGAGCATGAAGTCGGAGGACCGTTTGGCTGGTTCCCCCTTGGCAAAGGCAGGCACGAAGGGCCTTAAACCGATCCTGATCACGTTCGCGTTCTCCAGCGTCTCCGGGCTCGGCATCTATTACTTGGCGACGTACATGAACAACCACCTGACCACCTCGCTTGGTTTGGACCGTGCCTCAGCGCTAACGCTCAGCGGTGCCGGCCTGTTCATTTATCTGTTGATGTGCCCTTTGGCGGGCATCCTGTCTGACCGCTTTGGCCGTCGCAGCTTGAACATTCTTGGAACCGTAGGTTTCGTTGTGCTGTCCATCCCGTCCTTCCTGCTCATGGGAACCGGGAACGGCGTGGCAATCGTTGCGGGGCTTATCCTCTTCGGGGGGGCCTGCCAGGCACTGTGCAGTGTGACCAACGTGGTACTGCTCGTGGAGCTCTTCCCTGCCTCTACCCGGTCCAGCGGCAGCGCACTCGGCTACAACCTGGGACTCGCCATCGTGGCCGGTCCTGGACCGCTGATCGCAGCAGCGCTGGCAAGCTCGACCGGAACGTCTACGTCGGCGGCTTGGTACATGGCAGTGGTGGCACTCGTCGCCGTGCCGATCCTGCTCAAGTGGCTTCCGGAGACTTTCAAGAAGGACATCCATGCTGGTTAGACGGTGTCAGGATCAAGGACCGTTTGCTCCCCCTTGTCAATTGCAGTGGCCAGTGGGAGCCAGCCGATGTTCTGTGAACGACTGCGGATGTTGTTGAGGGGCCTGAAGGCGGCATGTTGTGACGGGCTCTACAAATCGATGCCTGTCCCACTCCAGGATGAGGTCTCAGATAACCCGTAAGGATGAGACCGCCTGAACATCCGGAGCAGGCGCAGAACTTGGAGAAAACGGGGGCTGCAGTTGTGTGGGTTCGGTTGGGTCGTCAGCTATACATGCTTAGGCATGGAGGCCGTCGACCAACCTTCCTGCAATTAACGAGGGCTTGCGCCCCCCTGGAATGCGGGTCGACGGGGGCTCACTAACGCTCATAATGGAACACTCCGCTGCCGGGCAGAATTACTCATCAGCAGATATTCTGCAGCGCCTTCGTGGCTTCGGTTTTCAGAGCGGTGAACAACGGCTGTCGCAACTCTGGCGCAGGCAGGTGCGCTTCAGGATGCCACTGGATGCCGACTACCCAGTTGTCTTCCACCGACTCGATGGCCTCAAGTTGACCATCCGCGGCCACAGCGGTGATACGCAGACCTTCGCCAAGAAGATCAACAGCTTGATGGTGGAAGGACGCCACCGGAATCCGGGGGGGTACACGGTCGAATGCGACGGCAACGCGGCTGTCCCGCTCGAGTTCCACCTCATGGACTGAGAAGTCCCTGGATCCGTCTTCGCCCTTGCTTACATGCGAGACGCTGCTTGGTCCTAAATCGATGTGCAGGGAACCGCCATAAGCAACATTGAGAAGTTGCATACCGCGGCATATGCCCAACACAGGGATTCCATGGTCTATGCCGTACCTGATGACAGCGAGGTCAAGGCTGTCTTGCGCCACATCGACGCCAAAAAGGGAAGGATCCTCGGCCGATGCACCGAAAAGGACCGGATTGACGTCGCCACCGCCCGGGAGTACGAAGCTTGGCAGGAAGCGAAGGTTGCCTCGAGCTCCGCATCGCTGGCTGGACCGATAATGACGGGTTCAGCGCCGGATTCCTGGATCAGAGCGACCACTGCGTCGAAGGCCCTTTCGGCCTCCTGCATGACCGGGTCCGAAGCTCCGCAACTGAGGCCAGAGAGGCGGATTGGAATGCCAATCCTGGGGGGGGAGTTCGTTGCAGATGTGGCCAAAATATGCTCCTGAGTGGTGTCGACCAGCTATTAGTGGTTGTGAAAAGATTAGGTATTAGGTACGAGCCAAATACCTTAACAGAATGACGGCACCCGATAGCGACTGTCAACTGGATACGAAGGCCCCCGTCGTGGCCATCCTTGCTCAACTCTTGACACCTGAAAGTGTGTCATGTTTCATAGTTGGAAGGTCAATGGACCAAACCTCAGACCTTTACAGCGAAGTTGGGCTGTCCATTCACTGCGGCCTTAGTCGCACCTGCAGGCCGCCGCCCTTTCTCACTACTCCCTGGAGCCTTAGATGAAGAAGCAATCCCTAGCCGCCGTCGCCCTGACGATCGGTGCCCTCGCCCTCACCGCCTGCGGTGGCTCGGCAAACTCGAGCTCGTCCAGCGATGCCTCCGCCTTCGGAGACTGTAAAGTCACTGGGCAGCCGGACAGCATCAAGCTCAAAACCCAGAAACCCGATGTCCTGACGGTCGCCGTCGTACTGCCGAACCCAGGATGGTCCAATGGCACCAGCCCGGACACGGTCAAGAGCGGATTCGAGTACTGCATGGCCGCAGATATTGCCCACCGGGCAGGACTCAAATCGGTCCAGCTGAAAAACTTCGCCTGGGACCAGTTCATCTCTGGGACCGCATCAGGCTACGACATCGGACTGGCAACGGTGACAATCACCGATAAGCGGAAGGAAGTATTTGACTTCTCGCAGCGGTATTTCTCATCAAACCTTGGCATAGCACCAAGAAGGATTCAAAGGTCACCGCGGACACCCTCCGTGACTCAAAGATCGCCGTTCTGCAGGGCAACGTTGGCGCACAGTGGTGGCGGACGTGCTCAAGCCCACCAAGTCGGCCGCAGTCTTTCAGTCCGCCGCGGATATCTTCACAGCCCTCAATGCCGGGCAGGTCGACGCAGTTGTTACAGACACAACGATCGCTCTGACCAGCGTTAAAGAAACGGGCGGTGCTCTGGCCGTAACGGGGCAGATAGCTCTCGACCAGGGCTACGGGGGGGTTGTGCTTCCTCGCAACTCGGAGAATACCTCCGCCGTCGACAAGGCCGTCGGCGACCTGGACTCTGACGGGACGTTGAAGACTCTGGCTGCAGACTACCTTCAGCCGACGTTCGGAGTTGACCCCCCCAATTCCGTTCCGTTCTGGGTAGTGAAGTGACCTCGGTTGATGCCTCGCCTCTAGCTGCGACCCCCACGTCTCAGCCCTCCGCCTAAGAGTCGAGCGCTTTCATCGGCAGCGGCCGTATTTGCCTTGGTCCTTGTCTTGGCGGTCGCTGCCTGGGTGCAGCCGCAATGAATGGATCAGAGGAGGGCACCACCCCCCTACGCTATTGGCTGGCTTTTGAGTACTGTCGGTGTGCTCTTGGCTGGGGGGGCGGTGCTGTGGATCGCAGTGCGGTCACTGCGTCGGTCTCTTCGCGCGTCCAAGGAAGTGAGTGAAGGCGGATTCTCGACGCCCGGGCGAGCGGTGCATCGTCGCTGCATGATGCAACGTTCACCTTCGGTCTTGGCATTGCCGTCCTTATAGTCATCACCGGTGCAGTGATGCTTACCGTCAACGACGCAGTCATCCAGAAGACGTTCCTCCGCTGGGATTTCATGGCTGAAAGCGCCGGCGACGTCCTTGCGGCCTTCGGCCTGAACATTTGGATCGCAGTCATCACCGAGATTTTCGTCCTCGCATTCGGGCTGCTGCTGGCAGTAGCCCGCCTTGCCCCCGGAAAATCCTGGCGCCCAGTACGGGCCATTGCCATTGCCTACATCGACTGCCTGCGGGCAGTGCCGGCTATCATCGTCATCTATCTGGTGGGATTTGGACTGCCGCTACTACAGCTACCCGTACTGTCGGATCTGCCGCCGGAATGGTTCGCCATTGTTGCGCTGACTCTGACGTTCAGCGCCTATACCGCCGAGACATACAGGCAGGCATAGAAGCCATCCACCCGTCACAGTGGTCCGCTTCCCGTTCGCTCGGATTCTCCTTCGGAAAGACACTCCGCTTCGTCATCTTGCCTCAAGCCGTGCGGGGGGGTCATCCCGCCCCCTGCTCAGCTTGTTCATCTCGCTACAGAAGGACACTTCGCTGGTAAACATTATTGGCACGATGGACGCGTTCAACCAGGCCAAGTTCTATTCATCGGCGAACTTCAACCTTTCGTCAGTCACAGTAGTGGCCGTCCTCTTTATCTTGATCACTATCCCGCAGACCCGCTTCGTTGATTGGATGCTGGCGCGAGGCGTTTCCCGCCGTGGACGAAAGGGAAGCAAATAATGTCTTTCATTGAATTGGTCGGCCTGCACAAGAGCTACGGCGCCCATACCGTGCTACAAGGTATCGACCTGCAGGTCGAGCAGCATCAAGTCGTCACTCTGATTGGTGCCTCCGGATCCGGAAAATCCACCCTGCTGCGATGCATCAATGCCCTGGAGCCGATAGATACAGGCGAGATCCGCATTGACGGAGACGTGGTCAGTGGACCCGGCGTGAATGTCAACAGTCTTCGCCGGACCGTGGGAATGGTATTCCAGTCCTTCAACCTCTTCCCCCCCATATGAGTGTCTTGGACAACGTTGCCATCGGCCCCATCAAACTCCTGGGACTTCGCCCAGAGGTCGCACGTGAACGCGCCTACGCGCTCCTTGAACGGGTCAACCTCGGAAATCGCTCAAGCTATTTCCCGGAGCAGCTTTCCGGTGGTCAGCAGCAACGCGTAGCGATCATGCGGACACTCGCCATGGAGCCCAAAGCTGTGCTCCTGGACGAAATCACTTCCGCCCTTGACCCGGAGCTGGTTGCCGAAGTCCTTAACATCGTTCGTGAGCTCGCGGCGGATGGGATGACCATGATGCTTGCAACCCACGAAATGCACTTCGCTCGCGAAGTATCCGACCTCGTCGTCTTCCTGGAGCAAGGACGGCTCCTGGAGCAAGGGCCTCCGGAGCAGGTGTTTGGTGATCCAGTGCAACCACGCACTCGTGAGTTCCTTCGCCAAATTGTGGAGGCCGGCAGGCTCTAAGTTTTGGTACTAACCAAGAAATTTAAATAATCGGCGAGTGGCTAATGCCGCGCCCGGCAGTGCTTCCATCCGCGGAGGCCTGCCGGGCTTTCGTCATGCCCTAACTTACGAACTCGTGATGTCGGAGCTTGGTTCGCAACACCAAGGACCCGCGTGCAAGATCCGAGAGGCCAGCGACAGTCACGGCGTCGTGTTCTAAAAGCGTGTTGGGGAGATTCGCCTCGACCAAGTAGACCCGCCTGGGCCTCCCAAGGCCACGTCTCTAGGAGACCTGTTCAGTTTCCGATTTGAGTATTCTCAGGATCTCGTGACGCGTGTGCTCGATGTGGTCCAGCATGGCTTCGTGTGCAAGCAGGGGGAGCCCTGTCCTTAATAGCTTCGAAAACGCGCTTGTGCTGTCGCTGATCGTCCTCGACAGGATCTGGATGGTCCAGCATGTCCGCCGGACTGAAGAACTCGCTGCGGGCATTTCGAATGGCGGCCTCAAGCCGTTTACTCCCTGCCGCCTTTGCTACGGCGTCATGGAAGGCAGAATCTGCAAGCCTGTACTCAGCCGGTTAGTTGCCGCGGCCTGTTGGCTGATGGCGGCCATCATGCGTCAAGATCGTCTTGCGTTCGCCGTGTGGCTGCCAGGGTCGCAGCATGGGACTCCATGGCAACCCTCACCGTGGTCAGGTCGTCCAGCTCTTCCTCTTGCTCAAGCATGCTGCGACGCCACTCTGCAAGTGGCTGGCTCAAAGCGGTGACGAAATTGCCTCCGGTTTTTCCCCCCGTCGGACGACGATGTAGCCATCCTCTTGCAGTTGCTTGAAGGCCTCACGGAGACTCACCCTGCTACGCCGAGGGATTCAGCAAGTTGACGCTCTGGGGGGAAGCCTGTCACCGGGACCGAGTTCGCCTCGGCGGATCAGTGCTTTGACGTACTCTGCCACGCCTTGGGGAACTGACACGGAATTCACTTCTTTGGGCATGGTTCCATGTTAATGCCAAAGTGCGCCGGGCATGGTCTCAGGCTCCAGACCTTGTGCGTCCTGCCCCTTGTTATTAGGCCGGGCCCATGCACGGGTCGAGTCTCGGCGAGTGGCCGTTGTGAGTCAGCTCAGGGTCTGGTCCCGTGAGAAAGAGAAGCGTAGCGTCTGATACGTCAACAAATACCGTGGTCGCAGCTGGGAGCCGCGTCGATGGCCGCACAAGAGCCCCCCCTTTCGAAGGGATCGGACATGGCGGGATGGAATGCAGAAACTGCGGCAGGGCCTTGGGGGAACGGGGGCGGTCACATTAGTGGAAGGAACGTCCTTCTGCATCTCCTCGTCGAACGGAGACATCCTGCCGGGCTGCCCCCCCAAGGAGTTTTTGTTCAGGACACGCGGATTCTGTCCAACTGGGGTCTGACTATCAACGGACAATCGCTGGAACCACTGTCAGCGGAGACGAAAGAACCCTACCGGGCACTTTTCATAGGCCGCGTTCCCCCGTTCGGACGGCTATGCAGACAGCCCGCTAATTGTTGAACGGCTACGCGAAGTAGGTGCTGGCCTCTTGGAGCGGATCACTATTAGGAATTATTCGGTAACTCCAGTCGAATGTCTGATCCGCCTCAGCGTTGAGGCTGATTTCGCCGACGTGTTCGAAGTGAAGGAAGCCAAGATCGAGCGGCGTTGGGACGAAAGTCCACGACCGAACGATGGTTCACTCACCATCGAGGCAGTCTGGGAAGAGATCAGCAAAGGGGGGGTTGTTGTTACGGCCATTGGTGCTCAGGTGGAGCCGGGTGCTCTGACATACCGGACGGTGGTGGGGGGGCCAGCGAGCGACTGGAAAGCTGTGTTGAGCGTAGTACCGTCTGGTGACCGAGCCGATCATGAGGACCGTTCATGCATCCGGACCTCCGCGAACCGTCACCCAGCGATGTGCGTCGCCGGGGCTGGGTGGCAAAAATCCCGGTGTTGCATATGAGCAACCGTTCCATTGAGCGGACCTTGCAACGCAGCTACGACGATTTGGGGGGCCCTGCAGATCGTGGATCCGGATCATCCGGAGCGTGTGGTTGTAGCGGCGGGGGCGCCATGGTTCATGACTTTGTTTGGCCGGGACTCACTTTTGACGTCTCTTATGGCGCTTCCCGTTGACCCATCTTTGGCCTTGGGCACACTGCAAACGCTGGCGGACCGTCAAGGCAGGGTAGTGGACCCCCCCGTTACCGAGGAGGAGCCCGGTAAGATCCTCCACGAGGTCAGGCTTGATGTCTCCAGCGGGCTGGCTTTGGGTGGCAAGTCCGCTTACTACGGCAGCGTCGACGCGACGCCATTGTTCGTGATGATGCTCGGAGCGGTAAGCCGCTGGGGTTTTTCTCCGGAGACCACAGCTGCTCTGCTACCCAATGCGGATCGTGCGCTGGCTTGGATCCGGGACTATGGGGACAAAGACGGCGACGGATTTGTCGAGTACGCGCGCCTTAACGATCAGGCTTATTCAACCAGGGTTGGAAAGATTCCTGGGACGGCATCAATTTTGCCGACGGTACTCTGGCGGAGCCGCCGATGGCGCTATGTGAGGTTCAAGCCTATGTATATGGCGCGTACGTCTCACGGGCATGGATGGCCTACGACGCCGGTGACGACTCGTTGGGGGGGCCGAACTCGTGGACCGTGCGGAGCATCTAAAGAAACAGTTCAATGAGCAGTTCTGGTTGCCCGATCGTGGGTACTACGCCATCGCACTGGACCGTGACAAGCGTCCGGTCGATGCGTGTGCGTCCAACATGGGTCACTGCCTTTGGTTCGGCATCGTTGACGACGATAAGGCGCCGCTGGTGGTGGAGCGACTCATGTCTCCAGAAATGTTTAGCGGTTGGGGGGGAATCCGGACTCTGGCCAGCGACATGGGAGCCTACAATCCCGCGAGTTATCACAACGGTTCGGTCTGGCCCCCCCATGACAACGCCATCATTGTCATGGGCTTAGTACGTTACGGCTTCGTTGAGGAGGCCCAACGTATTGCCAACGCCCTGCTGGAGGCCGCGGAGTACTCTAGCGGACGGCTTCCCGAGCTTTTCTGCGGCTTTGATAGGGGTCAGGTAGCGCAGCCTGTGCCCTATCCCACGGCTTGTTCGCCGCAGGCATGGGCAGCAACTGCTCCGATCGCGCTGGTGACGAGCCTGATGCGATATGACGCGCACGTTTCCCGTGGCGGCCTGTGGCTGGATCCTGCGCTCCCGGAGTCTTTTGGCCAACTGCATATCACCAACGCCCCCCCGACGGGCCGAGGACCCATCACTATCGATGTCCTAGGGGGGGCCGATTGCTCAGTGAGCGGACTGGCCGAGGGCTTGAAGCTTCACCGTGGGCACCGGCCGTGGATGACTGAGCTTGTGGATCAAGCCAGGCAAAACACGAAACGGATGTCAGAGGGCTAGGGCAATCGTGGGGGGGAGCCGCGAGTCTACGAGGTTGTCGTTTTTGTACTTCAGGGTTTCGCGCATGGATCGCCGACGGCTTTGACGCCGGCCCCACATTTGCTCCGCCAGTCCGGTGTCACGTCACTCGAAGTGACGCCCCCCCGATCCGATCGAAGCGATTGGCGCCGTCTTGATCGCTTACCTCAGCTTGGTGAATGTGTCAGGGATTTGGCATGTCACGCTGAAGCTGCGATCAGTACCGGAGCAACCTTATGTAGGTGTCAGTTTTAGTCAGCATGGAAGTGCCTCGTCCTTCATGGGCCGGGGGCGCTTCTTAGTTGGCGCCTACGTTGGGCTAGCCGATCAGCGTCGTGATGAGGCGGAGCGATGAAGCGATGATGCGTCAAGCCAGAGCCGCTTCTCGATGCTTCGAAGGTTTTGCATAAGCGGTATTCGAGGTGGCTCCAGTAACCACTGCGACCATGGGTCGCTTACCGAGGTGATGGGCGCAGTGTCCCAATAGGCCAGTAACCGAACTTGGCTATAAATTTTGGGCACCGCCACGGAGTTCCAACGCAACGTACTTGCTGCTGGTCCAGACAGGAGTTGCGGTCCGGTCACCCCCCCGGAGGCCCTTGCCGCGTGGTTCAGTACGGGCACGTTCGGCTGTATCGGGTGCGGATACTTGGTCTTGTGATCGTCGAAAACCTAGAGTCGGGCTGGACGGCCGAAATTCCGATTGCTGCAGTTAGTCGCATTCTTTTTGTTCTGGGTGCTCTCGCTTACGCCGTGGCTGTAATGCGTCTGCGCCCTGTTGGAATGATGATTGAGAATCGCGGCTCACAACTCAGCCTCCAGAGCTATGGCATGTCGAGTCGGGTTTTGTAGGCGGTGTTTTTGTTGGTGTTCCAGCCGGCGATGATGCCGGCTCCGAGCATTTGGTCGGTGAGGCGTGCGAAGCGGTAGCCGGGGGTCGGTGTCGAGGGCGAGTTGCATGTATTGGTGGGCCTTGGAGCCGCGTCCTTCCCACCAGTTGATGTAGCCGATAGTGGTGAGGATGGGTGCTGCGTGTTGTGGGCTGGTTCTGGTGTACGCGTGAATGAGGAGTTGTTGTGCCCATTCAATCCGGGACCATTGGGGGGGCGCAGTCTCCGTGAGGGCGAAGAGGATGTGTTGGGGGGGCGGTTCGTCGATGCCTGGTATGTCGGCCATGAGCCGGTCGCGAATGTGGGGGGGAATTGGAAGTTTGCGATGAGGGTGGCGCAGTCCTCGTCGGTGGGAAAGTCGGTTGACTCCAGCATCTTGGTCCAGCGCTTGCTGGCATTCTCCGAGGCTTGATGGGGGGGTGCCAAAGCTCGGATGGTGTCCATGCAGTTCTCGACGGCGGTGGCGTGGTCTGCTTCGTCGGTCGGCGTGGGTAGGACTATGCGGCTGGTGGGTTCTATGGTGCTGCCGCGGTAGATGAATTCGGCGTTGACTCGGCTGTATTCGGTGGTGCTGATGGGCAGGCTGATGTCTTGGCCAGGGTCGCTGTCGTAGGGGGAGTAGGTGTCGTCACCGACGAAGATCCCGTCGCGTATGGTGATGCCGTTCTCGGCGAGGACTGCCGTGAGCGCGGCGATGGTGGCCGCGTGTGGTTTGGGCTGGCCGGGTTCGCAATGGGTTGAGGTGTAGAGGGCGAAGACGATGCTTGTCGCGGTGGTGTCGCTGGTGAGGTAGCTGCTGACGGTGCGGGCGTAGGGGAGTTCTGTTCCGGGTTGGCGGGGGAGGTCGATGCGGAGGGTGGCGCCGACTTTGCCCTTGTCCAGGGTTATGCAGACGAGGCTCTCGTTGGGCCAGAACTAGGGTGTGCCCGATGAAGCTGAGCAGGTCCGCTGGGTCTTTGATGGTGAGCGCATTCATTGTCCTTTTCCTTTGTGCGTGCGTTGTGTCTTTGGTCTTGTGGGCCGTTCTGATAGGGGACCTGTGCGCTGGTAAGGGGCTGGAGTGCAACTCGGAGGACCGGGGCTGGTCTGGAAAGCTCGGAAGGATCCAAGTGGCGTCGGAGCACCGAGCGAAGTTTCCAGATCGGCGCTGGCCTGTCAGTGCATTGGTTCCGCGGCGGCCGTCCCGCGATGATCGGGATATCAGAATGACAAACAGCGTTGTTGTTTCTGGCTGTTCATGGGCAACTTAATGCGCTGCGTCATGACGTGAGCGGCTCTGTTCTTCGGTGTGCCATCGCTCGGCGGGATCGCTGCGCCGGATGCCGGCCGGGGGACTGCTTCCATTCCCGACATATGCGCCGTTATCGGCTATAGCTTGGTTGTTGGGTAGCATCTGAGAGGCGAGCAGGGGGGGGATAAAGAGCCCACGTTTGTAAGCGCAGACACGAGTAGGCCCGAAGGGCTAGCTTGACGCTGCCGCCCGGACCATTGCCAGGCGCGTAAGATTCCTTGAGAACTTCGCCACTGCGTCCATCAATCTTGTTAGAGGTAGGAATTTGAACGGGATGGCGAAACAATGGAAGAATTTGGTCAAAGCATTGGGAAGGGCGGGGGAACGCCGTTTTTCGGAGCTTGGGTACAATTTTACTAAAAGCAAGAAAACAACGCATGGTTGTTCGTTGCCTAGTATTGGGGGACCTTTTTCTTGTTCTAGCACTTGTCATAAAACTCGTGGATCAGCCCGCAGTAAATGGCTTCCAAGATGACGTTGTTAGCACCATTGGCGTTTACTCCGATGGAAGTATGGAATCAATTGTTGAGTACGCTAACGGCGTTGAACCGTTCCATGGAACTTGGTCCCTTTCGGCCTCACCAGGGACACCCTGGAGCGGCCGGTTGACCTGGACGGGCCTGACCACAGAGGTTTCGTCGATCAATGTCCGAAAGCCCACATCAATACTTATCTTACTGCCGAAAGGGGCCAGGCTCAGGGATGACAGGTCGAACCGCGCCGGCGTCGACGGCTCATGTGCCTCTTGGTCAAAGGGAGGTGCAGTTCAGAGCACTGACCCTAAAGTGGGGGATCAGTCAATCGAACGGTGACGTAGTGCTTGGATGCACAATTCCCGCCATAGGAAAAGTCCAGAATCTCTTTGTCGACGTAGCTTTTGAATGGGACAGCAGTGCCCGAGGAAGTTCAGGAATTGGCCGGAGCCGTGATGCGGTAAGGTTCCCGTTGCGTTCGATGGCCGCAACGGATGCCTCCAAGCTCTGCCAGTTTCTGTCCGCGCCCTTGAAAGCCAGCTAAGACAACCACTTGAATTCCAAGTCACCCTTCCCCCCCGGGATCAAAAATTACTTGACTCATTTCCCAGTCCTGATGGTGGAACCATCGGTAAGCGTACATGGGATTTCTCATCGGATGATTTCCTGTCTAAAGAAGACTTGGAATTGACAACGCAGTCAGAAAGTGAGCGTCTTTGGGTAACGCCAACCACTGACACTCTTCTCCTCCTAGGAGGGCTCCTCTTCGGACTTTCCCCCAAGTGTCTGGCGCAAGAGGTGAAATCTGGCTGGTTCGTGGGCATGCCCATACGACTATTGCAACTGCGATGTCGAGATGCAGTCCGATATCGAGGGCAGTGGCCACAACGTTGGTTGCTTCCAGAATTTTCTTCCAACCCTTGCGAAGAAGCACTCCTGAAACCACGAGCCCTAAGGCCGACCCAATCACTCCAACTATCTGTCCGCCAGAACTCTGGGGCCGCATATCTGGTCTTTTAATTGAATAGAAGGCAAATTTCTAAACATGGGATACGCGAAATTTGGAATAACTAAATCGAATGCTGCCGATAAAATTCAGCAGGGCAGGCATGCGGCTTATCCTGCCGGATAAGCCGCTCCCTGTATCAGCGGTCTGAATGTGTGGGGGCGGGTACTAGGGTCCCTCCGTGCCGACCATGGGGTACTGCTATTCGGAGCGAGCGTGGAGGTGACGTGAGCTTTATGAAGGCCGAGAACTTTCTTGGAGCGGTCAAGTTTCTGCTTCACCGGGAGGAGCGCAGCTTTGATGTGCTTCTCCCGTCGACCCCCCGTCCTTCACGATCACGTGCAAGGCGAGGTGAACGCGAGTGCTCGACGCGCATTTGATTGCAAATTCCTTGGCCGAGCTGTCTGCGGCAGTTCTTGAGAGAGCGAAGAGTAGTGCCATTGTACCAGCCGCCTTCTGGCCCACCGTTTTATGGAGATCTTGCGGCTGGCTTGCGCCATCATAGGTATAGTCCTTCATTTCGATGATCCAGAGGTCCTGTCCATCGAGGGCCAATACGTCGCAACCTCTTAACTCTAGTTCTCCGGTTGCCCTCTTATATTGTGGCCACTCGTCGAAGATTTCAGTCTGCCAATTAGGCGGAAAAGTAAAAAAGGTACCATCAACAAGCAGTTCTTTTGAAGTCACCCGGGATTCACCAAGCCAGGTATCGGTCAGATTGCTCAGCCTCGGCCTCGAGTGCGGCAATAAACTCGATGTCATCGAAATCGTTGCTTGATTGTGCAACCACCTCGCAGCTGCCGCGCCTTGAGCATCACTACGACGGCGTTCCAACCCAATATAGCGAGTGTCGGCACTTCCGCCGGACATCTGCAGTTCGCGCAGAAGAAACATGCTATGGGTTGCAACGAAAATTTGCGATCCTTGATCAGCTAAGTGCTTGAGAGCATGTGCCACGGCCTTCTGCGACGACGGGTTGAGGTTAGCCTCTGGCTCATCCCAGAAAAGATAGCCGCCCTCCAGAAGAACCCCTGATGCGATGAGTCTCACGATCATCGCGAGCTTTCTATGGCCCTCAGCTAGAAGGGGGGGCTTCCAGATTGCCTATGCCAGGTTGCTTGAGGAAGAACTGACCTTTTTCTTCAAAGACTGTTCCTCCCTGCAGAAGGTCAGAAAAGGGTCGAAGTAGCGCACTTGCTTTCTGTCCTTTAGGGCCCCCCCGCAATGCCGGACGGTGCAATAGCTCTATAGTGTCCTTCCAGGTCTCTTCAAAGCTGGTTTCTCTGGTGTTGTACAGAGAAACAAAGCCCGAGGCAATAGAAAGTAACTCGTGAGATGGGAGGAACACCGGTTCGTCTTCTAGCTTACGATTGGGCACGCTCTTAATTGCGACCTCACGAGTTGCCTTGGAGGAAAAGGAAAAACTAAGCTCTTCACCGATCTGGGCATACTTAATGGCAATTTTTGCGTTCCCGGTTCCTTGGACGCGCCTCGTCAGGCGTCCTAGAGTTTCGGGTCTGAAAGTGCCGACAAGTTTCGATGCGATCGCCGAAGTTAGATCCTTCTTGGTGAGCACCTCGGCCTCAAACAAAGACTTTGTGCCTGCATACAAGACTTTGAGCAGTTGAGATTTGCCCGTCGCATTGTCGCCGACTATGACGTTCAAGCCAGGCGAGAATTCCACACTGATGTCGTTGAACGGCCCGAAGGCCGAGGCATTGATATGAGAAATCGGGTGTTTGGCCATTCGATTAGTATATGTGTTTCACCATCGAGCAGGCCGCAACACATCCCCTGAGGTGCCGGGTTTCTCGGCGGAGACCAGAACCTACTGCTGTTCTTGGGCGGGATCACACATCTCAAGCGAGAGAGGGTGCGCGCTGCGGTAGCGTCGGAAACATCTTGTTCCCACGGTTCTCCAGCGATGGGAACCTGTTAAAACGAGCTAAATATTGTCTGCCACCGACTCTGGACTACCGGCGCCGCGTGCGTGGCCGGCGCGGCGTGCGAGACGGTACTTGGAGGCGGTGTCGAGGGCGAGTTGGAGGTTTTGAGGGGGGGCTTTGGATCTCCTGTCTTCCCACCAACTGATGTAGCCGATGGTGGTGAGGATGGGCGCTGCGTGTTCGGGGCTGGTCCTTTATGTAGGTGTAAAGGAGCAGGTCCTGGGCCCGTTCGATGCGGGACCAGTTTGGTGCTGCGTTGGTTTGGGCGAAGAGGATGTGTTCGGGTGGTTTGGCGGTGCTGGGATGTCGGCCATGAGCTGGGTCGTGGATGCGGGCGAACTGGAAGTAGGCGATGAGCTTTAGGGCACCCTGCTCAATTGGGTACTCCTTGGTGCTGAGCATTCCGGTCCCGAGCCGGTGTGCGTCTTCGGTGGCTGTCGCTGGTGGGCGGTTGAGGATGGCTTTCATGTGGCTCGCGAGATTTTGATTCTCCCAATCGCTCAGCTAGAGAAGAACGCGCTACTGAGTCGATTAACCGCTGCATCGCCTACTCCCTCGTTCTTGAGGAGCGAGCAGGCCGTGACGATGACAAGCATAGAGATGTGCCGGTGCCCGTCCAGGTCTAGATCGACAACACTGGGTAATCCCGACCCGAGTACCTTGTTGTCGATGGCAGGGGGGGCATATTCACCCGCTAGAGGACCTGTGGGATGGGCAAGAAATGAATCCTCCCTCCACATCGCGAACACTGGGCCGTTTTTCACCTCGGTTGCGTGTGCTGCGGCCGCGAACTTGCGTGCCTGGTTCTTGATCTGACCGTTGGCGCCTGCGAGTACGAAGGCGTCCATTTCCGTTGGGTCGAGCTCGACATCCCAGCCCATATCCCGCAGGTGCTTATGGGTGCCATGCTTAGCCTCGCGAGCAACCTCGAGAATCTCATCGACTGCCTCGGGACGATTTTCCTTTGGGAGGTCAAGGAGCCACTGGAGCCGAATTGCCAGCTCCGCGAATAGTCTCCTGTTTGGTGCGGAAGCTGAGGACATGCCTCCGATTGCCAGCTGTCCAATGACGTGGCTCTGCGCAAATGCTGCTCGGCACCAGCCAACGATGAACTGGCTAACTCGGGTGAGAGGCACGTCGTCTAGGTTGACCGCGAGAACGGCCAATGCAGATCGAATGATCGATTCGGCATTCACTTGGATGGTGGGTCGTTCTGATCGGGTCCGCCGTCTGGCTCTCGCTTGTTTACCGCTCATGACACTAAACTACCGCCCGTCCCGAGGGTCCCGGGGCGCTAATCGCGAAGGTCTGGTCAGGGGCGGCCCTCATACAGGGTCTTTCGCATTGCTTGCTTTTCTCCACGCCAAATTTCATCGGAACAGCCGAATTCCCTCTCTACCGCAGTGTTTCAAGGGGGAGGAAGATATGTCGTCTCGTGGGTCGACCGCCATGAATGGGTGAAAGAAGGGAATCTGATGAAGGTGTCCCGGTCGATTCCGGTCTGCACTCCCGACGACCAACATGCACCCCCTCGCCGCCGGCGGTAGCCCTATATTCTGCCTCGCTCGAGCATGCTGCCGCGGCGACCACCCACATGGAAAAGGAGTGTGGACAATGTCCACACTTTTCGCCTCGGACTGGCTCGTACGGCGGCCGGACTGGCCCGGATTCCGCATGTTTCCGGGAGTTCCCGGTGTTGCCAAGCCTTGGAATCCCGTTCGAGTCCCACCTCGGGCACAGCATACCCCCCTCGTCAGAGGGGTTTTTTGCTTTAACGTGTGTACATTCTGGTTGGTCGGTCCCTCTGACACTGGCCGCGGGGTGTGCCTGGCGCCGCGGGTCGCCTGTGAAGTTGTGGGGGGAGCGGGTTCAGGGTCGTGGCTGATGCGCCTGCGCTTGCTTTGAACTGGGGCTGTGTGTTCCTCTCTTGGTTCGTCGGGTAGGTCGTGGTTGGCCTCACCTCTTCATGGGTAGGGGCTCTGAGCGCAACATGACTTTGAGAACTTGCGTCAAAAATCCTGGGTTCGGCTCGTTCCCTAAGTGAGGAAGCCGGCAGGTGGATGCTTTGTCGGGCCAAAGAGAGTGTGGACATTGTCCACACTTAAATCTGCTTTATTGAGGTTGATCATCGTCATTCCCTTCCCCCCCTCCTCGGCCCGCATCTGTTCATCGCATGTGAGCGGCCATAGCAACATGACGCCGGTTCGAAAGGCACGGCCTCCCATGCGCTTCAGCGTGGTGTTCGACAGACCCTGACCATGTGTAATTCGGAGATGAGCGCTCAGTCGACGCGGTGCACCCTGATGTCGGGGGGTCATTGCGGCGCACTCTTAGGGCAGTGGTGTGAAGGTTTTGAGGAGCTTGAACGTCCTGTCCTCCGGTGTTCGCAGGTTGAGGCGGGGCGTCGTTGTGCCTTGATAGTTGGCCTCACCGATAGGAGCGTGCTTCAAGTATCCGCATGTCCTACGAGGCCGACTTTGGGACGATTCGATAGGGGGGGCGTCGATTAGTAAGCGGTCTGGACTGCTCGGCAGTACATGCGTTTGGGGGGGCATTGACCGGCCAGGTGCTGAAATGGCCATACTCCGCTTACTGTAACAACGCCTGGAAACGTCAGGCGGGGTTCGGGGCGGTCCATACGAGGCATTTGTTCGGACGATGTTCTGTGACGCGGCCGGAGCCCTGGTTGTTTATTCGGCCGCGTCACAGAATTCTGGATTGTCTGCCAGCGACTTCTACGCTCGCCCGTGGGCAGTGCGGCTGCGCCGTGAAAGGCTGTCGACAATAACAGCGAGAAGCAAAACGCCACCGATGATAATGAACCTCACTGGGTCCGGGAGTGAGAGCAGGTTGAGTCCGCTGAAGATGGCGTAAATGACCAAGATCCCCCCAGAAACGCTGACCAAGCACGCCCGCGTCCTCCGAAGAGGCTTGTACCGCCAATCACGGCTGCTGCAATTGCATTGAGATTCTCATCGGCCGCCGCGGCGGGCCACGATCCCATTAACGACTGGACGATGCTCGAAGGAAAAAACGTCGAGGTTTATCATGCGGGGGGGAACCTGATCGACCAAGGAACCGTGGAGGCAGTAACCAATGATGGTCTCGTCCTCTGGCTCCGACAGAACGGCCCGCTGGTCGGAGACTGGTCCAACGTGATCCAGAAACGGAAGTGCAGTGCGTCCCTGACTAGGCCAATGCAACATCATGTCGGCCTGAGCTTCTTGGTCGTGCGTGGCAACTCCTGAGCGAGCCCGGCCTGCCAACCGAGACAGCGGGGGGGCTCAACGCCCTCCTCCGGGTCATATATACATTTACGTAATCGGCGCTTCCTTCATGGGCAATCGCTGAGGTGGCTGTCTCCTATCCGATCCGGCTCCTTCAAGTGATCGCGGAGGCGATTGGTGAAATCTTGGATCCGCTCAACAATGTCGAGCTGTCCATTGGAGATAACCCATTGCAGTTGGAGTCCGTCACTGACGGCGATGCACTCTTGGGCAATCGCCCGATAGTTGACACCCTGCCGGATCGCTCCTGCGGCTGCATGGTGCTGGAAGAGCCCGGCGAGGCCGGTGACCGCCCGGTCGTAGCGGTCGAAGAACAACTGGTAGGCCGGGCTGCCCGGTTCCGCCGCTTCTGACATCATAAGCACGAACAGCTGAATGAGTCCTGGCTCCGAAGCGATCCTTTGGGTTGCTACGACCATTGCGCTGAACGGGTCGGGGGGGCTACTCGCATCGTTGCCGACTGCGTCCCACCCTTCTGCGGTGCTGTCGAAGCGCCGTTCTGCAACCGCGAGGAGCAAATGCTTCTTGGACGGGAAGTGGTGCAGGAGGCCACCTTCTGAGAGACCGACGTCGCTCGCGATCTGACTCATTGCTGTGTTGTAGTAGCCGATTTCGCGGAATTTCTCGTTCGCAACGTCAAGAATAGCCTCCCGGCGGGCGCGCCCTACCGAATAACTGCCCGTCTTCGTGCGCGTCCTCATGACGTCTACGTTAGCTGATGGTCCTCCACGATAAAAACCTTGCATCCTTGGTTTTTATCTTTTAGGATCTATTCCGGGCTGTCCTTGCGCATCGTGCGGCAGCCGACAGGCGAAGCGAAGGAGCTGACATGGCCGAACACAGCTGTACGAGATTGCGAGTGGAGTACTTGGAATCGCCGCTAGGTCTAGGCGTATCGGCGCCGCGCTTCTCCTGGAGGATGGACACGACCGAGCCGGGTGTCGTCCAGACTGGCTACGAGATCGAGGTCCGTGAAGCGTCCTCTGGTTTGCTGCTGTGGGGGGGAAGGAACGCCGTGACACAGGCGCGTCTGTTCATATCGTCTATGGCGGTGCGCCTCTGTCATCGAACAGCGTTTACGACTGGCGCGTTAGGACATGGTCCTCGCTAGGTGATGAGCCGAGTGAGTGGAGTGGCGGTCGGTTTGAGACAGGGCTGTTGCAGGCCTCAGACTGGCAAGCCCGGTGGTTGAACCGGTGCAGGTGCCCACCACCGTCGAGCGATGGAGCTTGTTTGATTGGGTTATGGGGCGGCAGCCGGACGGCTCGATCATTGATCGCCTCCGACCCACTCAGCTGCTAAGGCAGCGGTTCGTCCTGGAAGCCCCCCCGGTCTTGCGCGCGCGGTTGTATGCAACTGCCCGCGGTATTTACGAAGCGCAAGTCAACGGCATGCCGGCCGATGATCAGGTTCTTGCTCCGGGTTTCGATAGCTACGAGCAGCGCACCTCTGTGCAGTGCTATGACATCACCGCTGCGCTGCGGGCGGGTGAGAACATCCTCGCCCTTACCCTGGCGGATGGTTGGTGGGCAGGCCGGATAGGTCTTACGGGATCCAGCGCTCAGTGGGGGGGTGACAGTACCGCCGCGATTTGGCAGCTCGAAATCGACTACACGAACGGCGATCACGCGGTTTTCGCATCGGACGACACCGTTCGAAGCGCCGTGGGACCTCACGAGTACGCAGATCTTTTCATCGGTGAACGCTTCGACCGCCGTGCGATTATCGAGGGCTGGTCTGCACCGGGTTTCGACGATTCCGAATGGTCGGCCGTGACCGTCCTCGGGGGGGATGATCTCTCGATGCTGGCGTCCTTCTATGGCGAGCCTGTGCGTCGTGTCGCCGACCTCCAGCCGATCGACGTGTCAGGCAATCAGGACTCGGGATTCATCGTCGACTTCGGGCAGGTCATCACAGGTCGAGTCAGGCTGGTGATGCCCCCAGCTGCCCGCCGGCACCATGGTGTCCTTAGAGCACACCGAGGTGCTGGATCCCCCAAGGGGGGGCATGGTTTGTCAACATTGAGGGCATCAACAAAGAACAGACCGACGTCTATATCGCGGCTGGTTTGCCCGGTGGCGAGGTATATGAGCCAGTTTTACATTTCATGGCTTCCGATACGTAAGGATAACCGGGCTTACTGCGGCCCCCACCAACGAAAATGTTCGAGGGATCGTACTGGGAAGCGACCTGGAAACGGCCGGCAGCATCCACACCTCGGACGCGCGGTTAAACAAGCTCCACCAGAATGCGGTGTGGAGCCAACGCGGAAATTTCCTGTCGATACCGACAGACTGCCCACAGCGGGAGCGGGCTGGATGGAGTGGCGACATCCAGGTGTTCGCCCCCCGTCGGCTACCAACAACGCCCACGTTGCTAGCTTCTTGACCCGATGGTTGCACAACCTCCGCGCCGATCAATTGCCGGATGGGCGCGTACCCATCTACTCACCGCGGTCACCCTTTGATCGCACTCAAGCCCAGACCGGGGGGAAGGCCTCGGTGCGATCGTCGCAGCAGCGGGATGGAGCGACGCCATTGTCATCGTCCCCCTGGGTTCTATATGAGCGATATGCCGACCAACGCGTTCTGGAGGAAAACTACGAAGCGATGCTGGCGTGGGTCGACTACCAAGCGCGAACTGCGGCCAGCGAAGTCCCCCCCGCCGAGCTGGAAGATGCCTCGCTGAATGAACAACGACGCAAGAACCAGGCGCTGTTGTACAACACTGGCGACCACTTTGGTGATTGGCTAGCCCCCCCCAGCACGCTCCTCGACAGGCCGTTCCATGAAGCAATAGGCATTGCTCCCCCCCAGCTCACGAGCGAAATTATTGCTCCCATGTTCCAGATCCGCTCTCTGCAGTTGCTCGGTCATATCGCTCGTGTTCTTGGACGTCCATCAGAGGCAGACGCGTTCGACGTCCGCCGATCCAACATCCGCGCCGCGTTCATCGACGAGTACGTAAAGAGCGACGGCAGGCTGACGTGTGACCTGCAGGCCCATATGTCCTCGCGCTCGCCTTCGACGTGATCCCAAATGAGCTCCGCGCCAGCACAGCCGCTCATCTTGCACGTCTAATCAGCGAAAACGGTAACCGGCTCGACACGGGCTTCGTTTCCGTGCCTTACCTTTTGGACGTGCTGCATGACGCCGGCTACAGCGAGCTCGCAACCCGGGTACTCTGGCAGTCCGAATCACCATCCTGGTTATATGAAGTCGATCACGGTGCGACCACCATGTGGGAGTCCTGGGATGCGGTGGCTGCCGATGGAACCGCCCGAACTGTCTCAATGAACCACTACGCCTTCGGCTGCGTCGACGATTGGCTTTTCCGCCGCGTCGCTGGCGTCGAACCGGTGCTGCCGGGATATCGCGAGTTTTCTGTTGCTCCCGACTTCTCAGTCGGTCTACAGGATGTCCAGGCCCACATCGACTCGCTCTACGGGTTGATTGAAATTGCCTGGTCCCGTAATGAATCCACCGCAACGCTCGAATTGACAGTGCCGCCAAATGCGCGCGCCCACATCCGTATCGAGGGTGCCGAAGAGACACTCGCCTCAGGCTTTCACGTACGCAACATAGGTCTTCAGGATATTCCCTTGGCCACGCGTTGCGGCTCCTTAACGTAACGACTCAACCACCGCTTGACCCAACACACTTTTCGCCCGAACAAAGGAGTTCCTGTGTCCGTCCCCCCAACAACATGAAACGATACAAGAGCGGAAGGAGGAGACCTCAGCCTTGACGGAACCAGTTCCTGGTAGACGCTCCACTGCGCTAAGCGCTGCGCTGATCGTCGCAGCTGGTGCAATCTTCTTCGCCGCCCTCACGCCACCAATAATCAGTATGTCGATAAGGGTGTTCGGCCTCGACCCTGAGGGCAAGACCCTCGGCCTCTCATCAATCCTGCTCATCGGATCGGTGCTGGCCGTGCTCGGCGCGCCATTCTTCGGTTCTCTATCCGACCGCACCCGGGGTCGATTCGGCCGCCGGAAGCCTTGGCTCGTCGCCGGGGGGGCAGCACTCATGCTAGTCGGCGGGGGGGTTGTATGCGGTCTAGCCCCCCAACATTGCAGTCGTGGCAATCGGGTGGGGTATAGCACAACTGGGCTTCAGTGCAGCTATCTCCAGCTTCTTCGCTCTAATTCCGGATTTGATCCCCCCCGAGCACCTCCGCGGCCGCGTTTCCGGGGGAATCGGATTGGTCACTTCCCTGGTAGTCCTGGGTGGAGTGACCTTCGCAAGCCAGAATGTCACCAACCCTGTCCTGATGATGACTGTTCCGGGCATCGTCGCATTCGTGTTCGTGATCGCGCTCGTGTTCTTCGTCGGAGACGCCGACGTCGTTCGGTCTGGCCTTCCTCTTACCCGGTTTGGCATCAGGGAGTTCTTTGGCAGCTTCTTTATCAACCCGGTCAAGAATCGCGATTTTGCATGGAACTGGATCAGCCGCTTTCTCTTTGGCATCTCGATGGTAGGCCTGCAGACGTATGCAACCTACTTCCTCATAGATGCGGTGCACTTGGAAGTGCAAGACGCGGCAGCGCACTATGCGGCCGTCACCGCGCTCAGCACCCCAGTGGCCATCTTCTGCTTCGCGGCATCGGGATGGCTCTCCGACAGGCTCGGACGACGCAAACTGTTCGTGGTTGCGGCAGCCATTGTGTGCGCCATCGGATTCGCAGTTGCCGCCATCAGCCCGACCGCGACTGGTTCATGGTCGCATTCCTTGTCTTGACTGTCGGACAGTCCTTTTACCTTACCGTCGACGTGGCGATCGCAGCATCTGTTATCCCGGAGCGACGCAGGCCGCCAAGGCTATGGGGGGGTCTATCAAGTGTCAACTACTGCACCTGGCCTCGTGGTTCCCATCCTTGGAGCGCTCATTCTGACATCCGCCGATGCGTACGTTCCCTTTTTCATCCTCCTGGCTGCGGCGGCACTGCTCTCCTCCTTGACCATCCTGTTGGTGCGCCGCGTCAGGTGAAGAGCCAAACAAGGGTAACGATGGATCGCGGTGAGATATTACAATTCAGACCTTCACCGACGAGTTCCGCCGCGCTCAGGTCCCTGCTGTACCCATCCTGCCGTTCGAAAGGACAATTAAGATCCCATGGAAACCACCCCAGAAACCCCCCCCTTCGACTTCGGTCGCCTCTCGGCGCCTATCCGAAATACGCATGCGGGATCCGTTTATTCTGGAGCCGACGCCGGATCGGTTTGTCCTCTTCGGGACCACTGATGACAACCCGTGGAGTGGACGGGCTACTGGGTTCGACTGCTACATCAGCGATGATCTGATGAACTGGAATGGCCCCTTTCCTGCGTTCCGACCACCTGCCGGGTTCTGGTCGGATACACAGTTCTGGGCCCCGGAGGTGCATGCCCATGATGGCCGCTTCTACCTGTTCGCGACCTTTGCAAATTCGGCGCATACTCGCCCGCGAGGGGGGGTAGCGGTACTTGTCTCAGATGAGGCGACCGGTCCATTCGAGCCGTGGAGCGATGGCCCGGTCACTCCGGACGGACACCCATGCGTCGACGGGACCCTTCACATGGATGCTGATGGTGACCCGTGGCTCATTTACGGTCGCGGTGCCGAAGGCACCCCTGGCGGCGAAACCGGAATCTCTGATGGCGAGATGTATGCACTTCGACTGGCAGCTGACCTTAAGGGCCCGGCAGGGACCCCCCCGTCTCCTCTTCGCGGCATCTTCGGCCGACTGGAGCGTACCGCTGAGTTTCCCCCGACGGCGTCGAACCTCCGAAGGAGCTGAATCTCGCGAAAGACCCACGATTCACGGACGGACCTTTCGTGGTTCAGTCACCGGGGTCCCCCCCGCTACGAATGCTCTGGTCGAGCCACGGAAAAAACGGTTACACCCTCGGAGTCGCCACCTCGGAAAGCGGGATGATCACCGGACCCTGGGTGCAGCGCAAGGAACCCCTTTGGGCCGGCAACGGGGGGACACGGGATGATCCTCCACATGGCCAACGGCCGGAACTGCCTCGTCTTCCACGCGCCAAATGAAACACCAAATGAACGGGTCGCGCTAATCGACGTGAAAATCAGCCCCGCCGACATTACGTTGTTATCCGGTACAGACACAGCCCTACTCTGACTTCTTGTCTCCACCGGGGGGGCGAAGGCATGAGTCGACAGGCGTATAGAACGCAGCCTATGACGACTCTCGGCTGCGTTCTATACGCACTTTCACGGCCGGCCCGCCATGCTCTGCTTGTCCCTTAGGGCATCCCTTGGCGCTCGGGTCATGATCAGCTCCTGGAGACATAGGAACCCCCGGGCACTGAGTACTCGGGGTCCCTAGGTCTTCGGTTACTTGATTTTGAAGTTGGCCTGCAACTGCGATCCATCGCCGGCGGTCATGGTGACCTGTATGCAGCTGCCGGGTTTCTTGGGTGTTTGCCATTTCTGGAGGAATTGCCCGTCCTGGTAGCTGAGCTGGGTACCACCTGTTGTCAGGAACTCGACGTCGTCCGTTGAGATGCCGGCGCCGGGACACTGTACGGGTGTCGCTGTGAATCCCTTGACCTTAGCTGTGTCCGTGATTTCCACTCCGTGGTCGAACATTTCGAATTTCAGAGGAACGGTGCTGCCCCCCCTTGACGGTGTTCCACACGTTGTTCATATCGACGGGGGGGCGGTGAAACCCTTCAGTTCCCATGGTTGGGCGGCGGCTTTCCGAGTCACTTTGATGACGTAGCTGCCGAAATCGCCCGGGTACGAGCTGGCGGCGATATGGATGATGTTTTCGCCGTCTTTGAGGTTAACGGTCGTTTCGGTTGTGCCTGCTGGCATGGCGTTGCCGTTGACGTGGATCTGTTGCCCGGTCCAGCCGGCTTCCCATATCAATTTGACGGCGGTCACAGTGGATTCCAGTTCCGCGACGACTTGGTAGGACTCGTCATCGCCCTGTCGTTCAGGCGCAAAGGCAGGCAAGATTTCGAGACCGCCGAGCGATAGGTTTCTTAGGTGTGTGGATTGGTTCGGGTTGGTGCGTGAGATCGAGACAACGTAGCTTCTGGTTGTTCATCCTCGGCGAGGACGACGACAGGGACGTCTGTGATGATGACAGAGTCGTCCTGTGCCCCCCCTTCGTTCAGCGGGACTTCCACTAAGTCACTGCTGGTTGAGGTGATGCCGTTGATGGTGACTTTGGCGAAGGCGCTGTTTGGGACTGCTTTGATGGTCACGTTCCGGGTGTACGGGTCAACTGACCCGGAGTATGACGTGCCGTCCGCCGAAGCGGTCAGCTGGACTTCGCCGTCGGCGGTCTTTGCTCCAACGGTGCTAAGCGAGGCGTCATTGAAGTCGTACGGCGTACCGGTATTGACCCGGAAGTAGTCCACGAGCAGGTTGCCGATGTTCGAGCCGTTGATGAAGAAGCTGAAATAGTCGAGGTCGTCCACCAAAGTACGCAGCGGCTGGCCAGTGAGTACCGGGGTGGTCATGTTGTCGATGTAGAAGTCGAAGGTTCCGGAGTCGAGGTTGACGACGTTTCGGATGGTGTACCACTGGCCTGTTTTGTAGTCGCTGACGTTCTTGATGGAACTGGAGCCGGTGACATTGTGGGTGATGGTTTTTCCGTTGGAGACGCCGAAGGTGGCAGAGGGGGTTCGTCGAAGCTGCTGGGTTGGTGGGGTTCCAGCTTGATTCGGTGAAGGAGTACATGGCCAGCTGATTGGGCGTGCCGTTGGTGGAAGTGCGTTGGACCCGGGCTTCGATGGTGATGGTTCCGGTGAGGTTTTGCTCGAGTGCATTGTGCACTGCCAGGGTCGCTGAGGTGGAGCTTGTCTTGGCGATCTTCAGGTATTTGTTGCCGGCTTGGTTGGTGTCGTCTTCGACGGTGATACCCGTGAAGGTGCCGGTTTTTTCATCGTCGAACGTTTCGTTGATGGCGTATTTTGTGTTGCCCGGTGTGGTGGAAAGTGCCAGGTCGACGGTAGCTGTCCGTGCGGCCTGGACGGTGACATCAGGGCGTGTTGCGGGTTCGTAGCCATTCTTGGTGGCCGTGACCGTCTAGCCCGTGCCCGCGAGCACGTCCACACAAACGTACCTGCCGGAAGCATCGCTCATTGTGCGTTCGAGTTCCTGCGCCCCCCCTTGGAGATGGCGACCGTGGCGCCTGCCAAGCCGGCCCGGGAGCTGCTGATCGTGCCGGTGACGGTTCCTGTCGTGGCGGTGGTGGCTCCGAGTTTCAGTGGTGTAGTGGTTGTCTCGCCGTCTGAGAGGGTCAAGCGACTGGGACGCCGTCGTTGTATCCGGGTGCGGAAGGGGGGGTCAAGGTGTAAGTGCCGGTCGCAGCTTCGATGGCGTATCGGCCCCGGCCGTCGCTTTGAGTTGCGGCCGCGTTCAGTTGTGCCGTTGTGGAATTAAGCAACGGCACAACGGGTCTTTAGCCCAAAACTGCAACAGAGGTCAATGTGCGCAAACATGCCGGCTACGAAGGCGACCGCCGGCAGTCGCATCCCACCTATTTTCCGCCGGTGCTCCATTGCCCTGGATGCTGCGTCGGCCACGCCAGTACGTGGAGGGCTTCCTGCCGAATTGCTATGCCCCATCGACGTTTCGCCCCGTGTTAGGCAGCTGGGTCGCCATTACGGATAATCATTCTGAAGTCCACGGGACAGGCGCTGGCGTTTTAGGAGCCTCCCGTCGGCCCCCGCACTTATGCGCAGACAGTCAGGGTGCCGGCCAGGTCCACGTCGCTGCCGGATCCCGTGACGCCGGCCTGGGACAGGAGGGTGGCTCCGAAGGCTGCGCTCCAAAAGGTCCTGGTTTCCACCGGCACGGGCCGTTCCACTTCCCATTGCCGTTGCTTCAGAAGGCGGACCAAGTAACGCTCGGACTGCCGGAAGAGCAGATTCAGATGCTGATCCACCACCGAAGCCAGGGCCGGCCGGGACGTTCCCACCGCCAGGGCACGCACCACCAGCGGCATTGACGGGAGCATCAGCGCCGTGCGGGCCATGTTCCTTCGAAATGACTCAGGGTTCCGCGCGCTGTGGCCGATCGCCTCAACACGCTCCGCATCGTGGAGGAGTGACAGGAAAGCTGCATGGATGAACAGCGAGTCTTTGGAACCAAAGTAGTAGGTCACTTGGTTTGGGAATACTCCGGCATCTGCAGCAATCGCAGCCACACTCACCTCACCCGAAGAGTTGGCCAGATAGAGCTTTACCGCGCTGTCCAGAATCCGGCCCCCTGGTCGAGTGTCCCCCGGGCCTGCGACGGGCCTCCCGGCTGTCGTTTCCCCTTGCTCCCTGTAACCATGCAAGAAATTGTACTTCATACAACTATCGAGTTATCTTGTATGCCATACAAGAAAAGGAGTTGTCTTGAAGGTACGAGATATCGCTGTGACAGGAATAGGTGCCACCACGCCCTTGGGAGGCACCGCCGACACCACGTGGGCCGCCCTCCTTGAGGCCGTTCAGGGGTGCGGGATGTCGAGCCGGATATGTTGCGGGGGCAGCGGGCTCCCCCCGTCACCGTCGCCGCACCCATGGCCATCGACCAGCCACCGGACTTGACGCCGTCGAAGCCAAAAGACTGGACCGGGTTCAGCAAGCCGCCCTGGTTGCCGCGGAAGAAGCCTGGGGCAGACGCCGGCTCGCCCCCCGGGTTGACGGCACCCGGCTGGCCGTCGCGGTAGGAACGGGCGTGGGCGGAATCGGCACGCTGCTACGGGAGGACGACACCTTGGAGAACCGCGGCCAGCGCCGCGTCTCCCCCCCGCGGGCAGTGCCGATGCTCATGGCCAACGGCCCCCCCGCCGCGGCTGTCAGCATCCGTTACGGCGCCAAGGCCGGCTCGTACACTCCGGTCTCGGCGTGCTCCTCGGGCGCCGAAGCAATCGCCCTGGCCGCCAGATTGATCCGTTCAGGCGAGGCCGACGTGGTCATTGCCGGGGGTGCTGAAGCGGCAATAACGCCCTTCACTGTCGCCGCTTTCCTGCAAACGAGGGCGCTCTCAACGATCACGGAGGACCCCGCCTCTGCATCGCGCCCGTTTGCCTCGGACCGCGATGGCTTCGTCCTGGGCGAGGGCGCGGGCATCATGGTGCTGGAAAGTGCCGACCACGCCACAGCCCGCGGCGCCACTGTCCATGCCGTGCTGCGCGGCGTGGGCATCGCTTCGGACGCCTTCCACATGACGGCACCAGCGGACGACGGCGAAGGCCAGATCACCGCCATCACCAAAGCCCTCGGCGACGCGGGATGAGCCCGGCTGACGTGGGCCACGTCAACGCCCACGCAACCGGCACCACCTTGGGGGGACCTGGCGGAAGCAAAAGCCATCAAAGCCATCTTCGGCGACACCATTCCGGTGACTGCCCCCAAGGCCTCCCTGGGCCACCTTTTCGGGGGGGCCGCCGGCGCCGTCGAAGCCATCATCGCGGCCCGGAGCGTCGCACGGGGAGTCATCCCACCCACCCGCAACCTTCACCCGGGAAACGTGGACCCCCCCGGGATCGGGCTTGACCTTGTCACCGAACAACGCCGCGGAACGCCTCCCACAGCACTCTCCAACTCCTTCGGATTCGGCGGCCAAAATGTCAGCCTGATATTCAGCGAGAACTGAGCTTGCCCGGCACCGCGCCCTTGGCAGGCAGATGGGACGATCAGGTCCGTGAACAGTACCCACAATCGGCGGGAGGGCCTGGTGCGCACCCGCCGTTGATGACCGAGAGCAGTGGCAAGCCACTATGAAACACATAGCACTCGAAGGACGATGCTTTGTTACCAACGCCAATCAATATCTCGCCCGTTCCGATTACCCGGAGGATGTCCACCCCCCCGTCTAGGACGACGACCCCCCCGACACGGTTCTCATAGGCGGCGGAAGCGTCATCATTTCCCCCCCGTTGGGGGTTGTCCTCGCAGGCCCCTTGCGTGATACCGAGGGCGTGCTTTTGGCTGAAATCGATACCGATGAACTTGCGGGGGGGCTAAGTTCGACTTCGATCCGGCTGGCCGCGACACCCGGCCCGGCGGTTTGTGACCGGTGCTGCTGCCGACTCAACACCAGCTCGGACGGTCTGCTCGGACTGAGCCAGGCCAGTCAGACGTGACATTCTCCTCAGTTCTGGGAGGGCCTCCACCACGCAAACCTTTGCGATATTGGCTAGGGCTCTCGCCCGCATCGGCCAAGAAGTGACGGTTGAAGTTGGACAGGTTGCTGAATCCCACCTCATAGCAGATGTCCGAGACGGGTTTGTCGGTGCGTTCCAGGAGGCGGCGTGCGTGGGCCAGCCGCAGTTTCCGGACGAGATCTGAAAAGTTCTGGCCGGTCGCACGTTTGAAGTATTTGGAGAACGTGGGCTCCGCCATGCCCACCATGGCTGCTGCTTCTGACATGGAGACGCTGCCGGCGTGGTTGCTGAAGACGTACTCCAAGACGATGTCCACTACGGCTTCTGCCTGGCCGTCCAATTGTGGCCGGAACCATTCGTCAGCGAGGTATTTGCGTTCGTGGTCCGGTGCCCGGGAAAGGGCGGCAAACAATGCCAGCAGGTGATGCAGCCGTTCCAAACCCGTGGAGGTGCCCATGGCTTCAATGGACGCGGCTGCTACTTCCGCCGTATGTCCAAAAAACTCTATGCCCCGTGCGGACTGTTCCAACAGCGGTTTCACTTCCGCCAGTTCGGGGGGGACCAGTTTCGCGGTCTGTTCCACCCATTTTCCGTCGAACTGGATCACGGCATCGCGATTTTGAAGTACTTCCCCCCCTGGTTCGAGGTCGCTGACCCAGTCATGGGGGGGAGTCCTGACCCAACCAGAGAAACGTGCCCGGCCTCGAAGGTGCCAATGTAGTCACCCACAATGAATTTTCCCGAACCCTTCCGGATGAGGTGGATCTCGTATTCAGGGTGATAGTTCCAACGCGCCACCGGGCTGGGGGGGTAGTCGTGCTGGTGCCAACGGACGGAATGGTTCGGATCTTCGGGGGATCACTTCGCGGTTGGCCCGCATGCCCAGGAGCCGCTGGGCCAAGCGCGCCGCAGCACCATCGTGGGTGTACGTGGAACTCACGGGGGGGCCTCCAACGGGTAGGGAAAATAAGTATCAGTATGCGTCATCTATGACGCTAGTTGTGCCCCACCCCACACGCCTAATCTTGAGGAACACAGCAAGGCGCCCCCGGTCATCCGGTCGAATGCCTTGCCCAGGTCTTGTACTTCCACGCAGTAGTAGGAGTGCGGAGACTGCGCACCCCCATGAAGAACGAAGGAGTCCTCAATGCGCTCAAAAACACGTGCGGCAGCCCTTGCAGCCGGCGCTTTGTGCATCGCGCTCACCGCCACGGCCTGCGCCGGAGCGGGCGGAACCGGAGTTGGTGACCAGAACAGCATCAGCGTCCTGATGGTCAACAACCCGCAGATGGAAGACCTGCAGAGGCTCACTGCGGATAACTTCACCAAGGAGACCGGCATCCGGGTGAACTACACGGTGCTGCCGGAGAACGACGTCCGGGCGAAGATCAGCCAGGAGTTCTCCAGCCAGGCCGGACAATACGACGTCGCTTCGTTGTCCAACTACGAGATCCCCCTTCTACTCCGCCAACGGCTGGTTGGCCCCTCTGGATAACGTGGCCAAGGATCCCGAGTTCAAACAGGACGACATTCTGCCCGCCTACACCGCGTCCCTCACCGGCACGGACGGCAAACTCTACGGTGAGCCGTTTTATGGTGAATCCTCCTTCCTGATGTACCGCAAGGACGTTTTCGATGCCACGGGCCTGACCATGCCGGAGAAGCCCACCTGGGACGAAGTGGCCGAGCTAGCCGCAAAGGTTGACGGCGCGGAACCCGGGATGAAGGGCATCTGCCTCCGTGGACAGCCTGGATGGGGGGCAGGTCTTCGCCCCCCCGCTGACAACCGTGGTCAACACCTTCGGCGGTACATGGTTCGACAAAGACTGGAACGCCAAGGTCAACTCACCCGAGTTCACCGAAGCAACCGAGTTCTACACCAAGCTGGTGCGGGAACATGGCCAGGCCGGTGCAGCCCAGGCGGGCTTCACCGAATGCCTGAACAACCTCACCCAAAGCAAAGTGGCCATGTGGTACGACGCAACCTCGGCTGCCGGCGCGCTGGAGGCTGAAGCTTCCCCCCCGGTGAAGGGCAAGATCGGTTACGCCCAGGCACCGGTGAAGGAAACCGCATCCTCCGGCTGGTTGTGGACCTGGTCCTGGGCTTTGCAGGCGGCGTCGAAGAAAAAAGACTCCGCTGAGAAGTTCATCGCGTGGGCCAGCTCCAAGGAATACGAAGAACTGGTCGCCTCCAAGCTCGGTTGGGCCAAGGTGCCCTCAGGCAAGCGCATCTCCACGTATGAGAACGCCGACTTCCAGGACGCAGCCCCGTTCTTCGAAGCCGAGCGCTTTGCGATCGAGAATGCAGACCCGAAGAACCCCGGCCTCCAGGAACGTCCCGCCGTCGGCATCCAGTTTGTCGGCATCCCCCCCGAGTTCGCCGCGCTTGGCACCAACGTCTCCCAAGGCGTCAGCTCGGCCATTGCTGGACAGGGGGGGAGCGTGCTGATGCTTGGCAAAGGGCCAGGAAGCCGCGCAAAAGGTCGGCGACAAATACAAGAACAAGCAATAACCGAACCGCAGGAGAACATCATGACTACCGCAACGGCGCGCATCTCCCGCCCGGGACATGCCACTGCCAAACCTTCGCGAAACAAAGCATCGCGGGAACGCGCTCTGGCCTGGGCACGGCGCGCGCCGCTGCTTCCAGCCTGATTTTCCTCATCATCGTCACCCAGCTCCCGTTCGTGGTGACCCTGATCATCTCGTTCCTGAACTGGAACAGCCTGAGTCCAAGCACCACGGGTTTCGCGGGCTTCGAGAACTACGTCACGGTCCTCACCGATCCCGATCTCCGCCAGGCAATCTTCACTACCATCCTCCTCACGGTGGCCGTGGTCCTGGCGAGTCTGGTCATCGGCCTTGGCCTGGCCCTTCTGTTGGATAAGAAGTTCATCGGACGCGGCTTGGCAAGGACGCTGCTGATTGCACCGTTCCTGGTAGTGCCCGTGGCCGCTGCCTGATTTGGAAGCACGCACTGCTCAACCCCACCTACGCTGATCAACGGCATCTTGACCTGGATCTGGTCCCTGTTCGGCAGCGATACACCTCCCCCAATTGGATCTGCTGTCCCAGGCACCGCTGATGGCAGTGATGATCTCGCTGGTGTGGCAGTGGACTCCGTTCATGATGCTGATTCTGCTGGCAGGCCTGCAGTCGAGGCCCATGGATACCGTGGAGGCAGCCAGATGGACGGCGCCACGCCGTGGGCCATCTTCCGGCACCTGACGCTCCCGCACCTGCGGCAGTATCTGGAGCTTGGGGGGGGTCTGTTGGGTGCCATCTACATCGTTCAGAATTTCGACGCCGTCTTCACACTTACGTCCGGTGGCCTGGGTACCGCGAACCTTCCGTACGCGATTTACCAGACGTTCTACTACGCCAATGAGTACGGGCTGGCCTCCGCTGCCGGCGTCGTGGTGGTCATTGGCACCATCCTCGTGGCGACCTTCGCCCTCCGCACCGTTTTCTCGCTCTTCAAGAAGGAGGCAGCACGATGAGCACCCTCAGTCCTGCCGCAGCCCGTACCACGCCTGATAAGTCCAGCACGCCGTCCTTGGTCCGCCGTCGGGGGCAAGTCACGCATGGATCCCACCCGCAACAACACGGCCGCAGGCCTTGCAGCATGGCTGATGGCGCTGCTCTTTGCGACACCCGTTCTCTGGATGATCCTGACCTCGTTCCATTCCGAGACTGACGCCGCCACCAACCCGCCGTCATTGGCTGCCAATCTCACCTTGGACGCTTACAAGGAGTTCTTCGGTGAAACGTCCGGGGGGGTTAGCCCGTGGCCTTCGCTGATCAACTCCGCCACCGCCTCCATCCTGTCCACGATTCTGGTGCTCGTCCTGGCCATTCCCGCCGCTTATGCCCTGTCCATCCGGCCGGTGAAGAAGTGGACGGACGTCATGTTCTTCTTCCTCTCCACCAAGATGATGCCGGTGGTCGCAGCTATCCTGCCGCTGTACCTTTTCGCCAAGACCGTGGGGGGCACTGGACAACATCTGGTTCCTGATCCTCATGTACACCTCCATGAACCTGCCGATCGCAGTGTGGATGATGCGGTCCTTCCTCGCCGAAGTTCCCGTCGAAATGCTCGAAGCGGCACAGATCGACGGCGCAACCTGATCCTCACGCTACGCAAGGTGATCGCACCTGTGGCGATGCCGGGCATCGCAGCCACGGCCCTGATCTGTTTCATCTTCAGTTGGAATGAGCTCTTGTTGGCCCGGGTACTCACCGGCGTTGTGGCCGGTACGGCGCCTGTGTTCCTGACCGGCTTCGTCTCCAGCCAAGGCCTCTTCCTCGCCAAGGTCTGCGCAGCCGCCGTCATCATCTCGCTCCCCCGTCCTTTTCGCAGGATTCGCGGCGCAGGACAAGCTCGTCCAAGGCCTCTCACTCGGCGCCGTCAAGTAATTCGGCGCGGTCAAGTAACCAACTCCAAAGGATTCCCATCATGACAACCTCAACCACCCAAACCCCTCTGCTCAAGCAGCCCGAGCTGCCGGCTTCCATGCGAGCGGCCATCCTCCAGCGCCAAGGCGAGATGACCATGGAAACGCTGCCCATCCCGCACCTCGAACCCGACCAGGTGCTCGTGCAGGTATCCGCCGTCGGAGTCTGCGGAAGCGACGTCCACTACTACGAGCATGGCCGGATCGGCGATTACGTGGTGGACCACCCCTTGATCCTCGGCCACGAACTCGCAGGGCGGATCGCAGCCGTCGGAAGCTCCGTGGACCCCGCCCGCATCGGTGCGCGAGTCGCCGTCGAACCCCAACGCCCGTGCCGAACCTGCCGGCAATGCAAGGCCGGACGCTACAACCTCTGCCCGGAAATGGAGTTCTACGCGACGCCTCCCGTGGACGGCGCGTTCGCCGAGTACGTCACCATCCAAAGCGACTTCGCGTACGACATCCCGGACAACGTCAGCGACGAAGCCGCCGCCCTGATCGAGCCGCTCTCGGTAGGGCTCTGGGCCTGCGAACGCGCAGGAGTCAAACCCGGCAGCCGGGTCCTGATCGCAGGCGCCGGTCCCATCGGCATCATCGCTGCGCAGGCCGCGCGGGCTTTCGGCGCGAGTGAAATCTACATCACGGACATCGCCGAAGACCGCCTCACCTTCGCCCTGGAACACGGAGCCACCCACGCGCTGAACGTAAAAACGGACAGTGTGCAAGGGCTCGACGTCGACGCCTTCATAGACGCTTCGGGCGCCCTCAAGCGGTGCGTTCCGGCATCAAGGCCGTCGGACCCGCGGGCCGCGTCATCCTGGTGGGACTCGGCGCGGACGACGTCGAACTACCCGTTTCCTACATCCAGAACCGCGAGATCTGGCTCTCCGGCGTATTCCGCTACACCAACACCTGGCCCCCCCTTGCCATCCAACTCCTCGCGGACGGCAAGGTAGACCTGGACATCCTGGTCACCGGCAAGTTCGCCCTAGCTGAATCCGAAGCAGCGCTCAAAGCCGGCAAGCAGCCCGGCCAACTTAAAGCCGTGGTGTACCCGGGCCGATGAACACCGAGCTATCCGTATCAGTCATCGGCGAGGCACTCGTTGACATCATCAACGATCCACGCTCGTCGCAGACCCAAACGCATCCCGGCGGAAGCCTCTAAACGTCGCCGTAGGTGCTTCACGTCTCGGCCTGCGAACCACTTTGGTAACGCACTACGCCGATGACACGCACGGCGCATCGCTGGAGAAGCACCTCCGCAGCAACAATGTCGACGTCATCAAAGGCGGCTCCGCACCGACGTCGACGGCGATCGCAACCCTGGGTGCTGACGGTGCCGCGACGTACACCTTCGACATCAGCTGGGACCTCGACGATGCTTGGACGACGGCGGCCGAGGCGGTGCGGTCCGCCGGCCACGTTCACACCGGATCAATCGCCTCCGTCCTCGCACCTGGTGACGAGCACACGTTGTCGCTTGTCGGGGCAGCGCGGGAGTGGGCAACCGTCAGTTTCGATCCCAACTGCAGGCCCGCCATCAGCGGATGTCGAGCTGGTCAGGCCGCGCATTGAACAGTTTGTGGCTGCCAGCGACATCGTGAAAGCCAGCGACGAAGACCTCCTCTGGCTCTACCCGGACAGGACACCACTGGAGGCTCTGGAGGCTTGGCTGGATCTCGGTCCTGCGGTGGTCGCGCTGACGAGGGGGGGAGCGGCTGGTCCAGTGATCCTCACAAGGCAGGTCCGGGTGGAGATGCCCGCCGTGAGCGTTGTGGTGGCGGATACCGTGGGGGGCGGGGGGACTCGTTTATGGCAGGACTGATGTCAGCACTTGCCCAGCTCGGAACCCTCGGCGCAGTAGGCAGGGAGAAGCTGAACTCGTTATCCAAGGACGAGCTGTCCGGAGTGGCCGCGTATGCCAACAGCGCAGCTGCCATTACCTGCTCCAGGGCAGGGGCGAACCCGCCGACTGCGAATGAGCTTGGTCCGTTGGATTCCAGTTTCTCTAGGCGGCCCTCAGTGAAGGCGAACGGGCAAGTCTAGGCGATCCTGGACATGCTGATTCCCGGGACGGCCTCTGGCGCCAGTTCCGTGAGGACCGGCGCAGGTACTGTTCCGAGCCTTCTGTCGTGCCGTTGTACACCTCAATGAAGGTGGAGCGGGCCTGTCGAAGGGGCCATTCCGGGGGGAGTAGTTCATATGGCATTCCGGGGTCGTCCCAGGGAAAAGCCCGCCATTCGTCCATGGTTTCGATGCGCATGCGGAATACCCCTTTGGGGTCCCCGCCCTGTTGACGAAGGCGTTCAGGCGTTGCTCGTTTGCGCGGGCGAAGGCGGCATAGCGTGCCGGCAGTTCCTCGCTGTTGACGAGTACGGGCCGGCGTCCTTCCAGCGCGGCGTCCTCAACCCGGAAGGCCATGAAGTCGTCCACGTTGTATCCCTCAGCGGTCTCCGAGACCCGCGCTACCAGATCCCGGGGGGGGAGAACCACAATGCCCCGTATATGGGGGGGGCAAAGCCCAGCCACCGCAGTCTGGCCCGAAATGCTTCCCTGATATCCCGGTCGGTTTCGGGCACCGAGAACGCCACAGCGGTCCAGCGGTGATCCCAGCTGGCGGACGGGTCCCCCCCAAATTCGGTGACTTGCTGGTTTCCCACAACCAGGCGTTCCCGGGCGGCCGAAGTGAACCGGTAACGCGACGCGCGGCCGCCACCGTCGTTTTCAAGAACGCCGCGCGCGGCGAGACGACTGAGGCAGTTGTCACCGCTGACCGGGACAGGCCGACGTCCTCTGCAAGTCTGACCACCACGCGGGCGGGAAGCCACAGGTCCGTTTTCCTCCAGAATTCCGCGAGCATCGTGACGAGGACGTGTTGGCTGGCGTTTCCTCGTTGGGGGGGCGTGGAAAGTCCACTGCCGCCGGTCCTGGTCTCTCTCCCGTAATTCGCACACTCCAGTCTCACCCATTCGAAGTAACTTTGCATATTTATTGACGATCGTGACTTTTAACGCAACCATAGTTCAGGAGTGATTCACGCCACTAAACTGGTTGCCGACATCGACGTCGGCACCGGTGAGGCTTGCGCTCTACCCATTCCCAGAGCAACTATGAGGAGATCCGCAATGACCGCAGGTCCCATCAGCACTGCCGCCACTGTTGCGGCGCCCGCGGGGCAGCATGCCCGTAAGGCCGCCGTCGCCAGCTTTGTTGGCAGCACGCTTGAGTACTACGACTTCTTTATCTATGGCGCAGCGTCCGCGCTCGTTTTCAACAAGATTTTCTTCCCGGGCATCGATCCAGCGTTGGGTCAGTTGCTGTCCATGGCAACGATCGGCATTGGTTATGTAGTGCGCCCACTGGCTGCCGGCGTCATCGGCCACTTCGGCGACCGCGTTGGCCGCAAGCAAATGCTCGTTTTCACGCTGGTCAGCATGGGTATCGCGACATTCCTGATTGGCTGCCTTCCGCCCACGGCGGCAATCGGCGCTCTTGCCCCGGTCCTGCTGGTACTGCTGCGCGTCGTGCAGGGAATTTCAGCAGCGGGCGAATCAGTGGCGCGGTGACGATCTCCCTGGAACACGCGCCGGCAAACAGGCGCGCCTTCTTCGCCAGCTGGGTCAACACCGGAGCAGCTGCGGGCATCACTCTCGCTTCGCTCGCGTTCCTTCTCGTGTCCCTGATGCCTCAGGAAGATCTGCTTGCCTGGGGGGGCTGGCGCATCCCGTTCCTGGCAAGCATCCTCGTGGCCGTAGCGGGCTTCATCATTCGCCGCAAGCTGCCTGAGGCGGAGGTTTTCAAACACGAAGTGGAGAACACGAAAGCGTTGGAGCTTCCCGCCAAGGTTGTTGTTCGTGACCATTGGCGCACTGTTTTGAAGGTCATGGCCTTCGGTGTGTGGGCCGTGGTGTCCTCGATCTTCTCTGCCTTCAGCCTCTCTTACGCAGCAAAGGAACAGCTGGTGCCATCCAGCGTCATGCTTGCCGTCACGATTGTCACCGCTGCGTTGAGCGTGGGCGTCCAGCCGCTTTTCGGCATCCTTGCTGACCGCATTGGCCGTAAACCAGTGTTCATCGCCGGGAACATTACGTGCGCTGCAGCAATCTTTGCCTATTTCTGGGCGATTTCCAGTTCGAACATCCTCTTCGTCTTCGTCAGCGGAATCGTGCTCATGTCAGTCGGCTACGCGATGGTCAACCCGCTGGGTCCCGCCATGGTGGCGGAGATGTTCGAAACCCGCATCCGCTATTCCGGTGCCGCGATATCTTCCCAGTTGGGGCTCATCCTGACCGGTTTTGCCCCTGCTATCGCCGCCGCCATCGTCCGTCCTGGCCCCCCCGAGGGTTGGCTCCCAGTGGCAGTTTTCACCGCAGCTTGCTGCCTCGTCTCGGCCTTCGTAGCCCTGGTATTTGTTCGCGAGACGTACCGGACGGCCACCGAAGACCTCGCAAGAAGGCCGGATTCAACGCATGAAGCACCAGGTAATCATTGAAAACGATGTCCAGACACAACTAACTGACGGTGTGATTCTCCGTTCCACGGTGTACCGTCCGGATGCTCCGGGCCGGTTTCCGGTCCTGCTCACCCGAACACCTTACGGTCGCGACCTCGCCGTGAACTCCGCGTACTTCAACCCGGCCACTGTCGCAGCCAATGGGTTCGCAGTTATCTTGCAGGACGTGCGCGGCCGCCATGGTTCTGATGGGACCTTCGTGCCGGGAGAACATGAAGCGAACGACGGCGCCGAAACAGTCGAGTGGGCCGCTGACCTGCCCTATTCCTCCGGGCGCGTGGGGGGGATGTGGGGGGGACGCTCGTACTTCGCCGAAACCCAATGGCGGGCCGCCCGCCTTCGACCTCGGGGGGGCCTTGCGGCGCTGGCACCGGGCATCTGTGCTGCGGGCAACGCAGATAACGGGGGGGCGCTCTTCCGAGGCGGCGCCTTCGAACTGGGAAGCCGACTCGCGTGGGGGGGACACGGCTCCATCGCCCTCGAGGAGATCCGCCGCGAATGCGCAGACGACCCTGCCCGTCTGGCCTGCGAGCTCGAAATCTGGCAGAGTTGGACGCCGGCTTCGCGGACGGCTCCGCCTACGCAACCCTCCCGATCAACGATTTGAAGTCCCGGGCCAACGGCTTCCTGCAGTCGGTGATCCTTCCCTCGGCGAGCGAGGATCCCGGAGGTGAACTCTCCCAGGCCTGGGACAGTCCGGTGTCCGGGGCGGTCCCGCTGCCAACACTTCACATTGGTGGTTGGTTTGATATTTTCCTGCCAAATACGTTAGCCCAGTACCGGATGCAGCTAGAGACGTCCCATGCAGGGGGGGAGGCTCCGCGTCCCCCCCAGCTCATTGTGGGTCCATGGACTCACACCAATTTCACGGGCACCTTCCCCCGACGTAGCGTTCGGTGCCCTTGCATCATCAATGGCCGTCAACGGACTGGGGGAGCTGTCTTCAATCCATGCCCGGTGGTTCGACCACGTCCTCAACGACGCACCGGATCCACGGCTGCCCGGTGCGCTTGTCTACGTCATGGGCGAGAACCGCTGGCACGCTTTCGATGAACTCCCCCCCGAACCGACGCCAGGTTGAGCTGTTCCTTGGACCTGATGGTTCGCTGGAGAAAGCGCCAGGGTCGACGGGAGCCGCCACCTACTACTATGACCCGTCCGATCCCGTTCCAACAACCGGAAGTGCCACCATGCACCTTGGGGGGGCCGACCTCGCCGGCCCCGCGAAACAGGCGGCCGTGGAGAGCCGCGATGATGTGCTGACATTTACGACGTCACCACTGGAAGAACCAGTGACTGTTTTCGGCGAAGTGTCAGCCACATTGTTTGCGAGCTCAAGTGCCGTGGACACCGACTTCGTGGTCCGTTTGTGCCGGGTCACCCCCCCGGACGGCCACTCCATCGGGCTGGCCGACGGAATAGTCCGGGCGTCATGGCGGAATGCTTTCAGCGGAGACGGGACCTTCCGTCCGGGGCCGGGCCGAAAGCCGCTTATCCCGGGTCAGGTTGAAGAGTTCGTTATCAGCCTCTGGTCGACTGCCTGCACGTTCAACGCAGGAGACAGGATCAGGATACAAGTGACCTCGAGTTGCCACCCTCGCTGGGACAGAAACCTCAACACAGGCCTTCGGGCCGCGGACTCGTCCGAGACGGTGACAGCGCACCAGCGCATCATGTTCGGCAGCGAAACGCCCAGCAGAATCACTTTCGGCACGATTTCGACGCGTCCTAGGCGCGCTCTCATCCATCCGTATCGTCAGGGCTGGGTGTCGAGAGTGCCACCCCAAAGGGGGGCGGTCCTCCCGAATCGGGGGGGGACGTCCCACGTTTTCAGCAGAGGCCGTCTTCGGGTTGTCTTGCTGTTGGTCCTATTGTCGGGCTAGGGGGGAGAGGATGTGTCGGGGGGGTAGTTCGTCGATGCCGGGGGGGATGTCGGCCATGAGCCGGGCGCGGATGTGGGGGGGAATTG